>JBIKUY010000294.1:0-3387 GCA_044347355.1 Prochlorococcaceae cyanobacterium
CCAGCTGGCCAGTTTTCAGAGTTTGCTGCCCCAGAAGCCAGGCCGCGGCGAAGCGGCCTGCGCCGCGGCCGCCCCGGGGGTGGTGGGCCTGCGGCTGCAGGGCCGGGGGCCCGGCGGTGTGGCCCTGCAGGCCCACCCGGCCCTGCTGGAGCGGGTGGCCGGGCCGAGTGTGTGGGGTGAGCACGCCTACCGGCCGGTGTTGGGCCGGCAGGGCCGCAACCTCACCCGTGAGCACCGCCTGCTGTTGGCGCTGTGGGGTCGGCTGCTGGGCGAGCACCAGCGGGCACCGGTGCCCCAGGCCCTGGTGGTGGCGGGATCGGGACGGGCCCTGCAGCGCGAGCAGCTCAAGCTCACGGGGGGCCTGCAGGCCCAGCTGGAGGAGGCGCTGCCCAAGCTGGCCAGCGACCTGGCCCGGGATCTGCCACCGCCGCTGGTGGCCGACCGCAAGAAGTGCGTGCTCTGCAGTTGGCGCGGCCTCTGCGACCAGGAGGCCGCCCGCCAGGGGCATCTCAGTGAGGTGAGTGGCATCGGCGGCAAGCGCCGCGAGATGCTGCTGGAGCACGGGATCACCAGCCTGCCCCAGCTGGCGGCCAGCGATCCCCACCAATTGGCCGAAGCCCTGGCCGTGCACGGCGACCAGCACCGCGACAGCGCCCCCGCCCTGGTGGCCCAGGCGCGGGTGCAGGCCAGCGGCCGGCCTGAGCGCCTGGCGAACGACGGCTCCTGCGCTGGAGACCCCTTGCCCGAGCTGGCGGCAGCGCCGGGGGTGCTGCTCTACGACATCGAGTCGGATCCCGATGCCCGCGACGACTTTTTACACGGCTTCGTGATCGTGCCCCGCCAGGCCGACGGCACCTGGCCCCCCCAGCCGGATTCCGCCTGGCGCTATCAACCGCTACTTGCCCTGCAGGAGCACGGCGAGGCCCGCCTCTGGCGGCGGCTGCAGGCTCTGTTGGCTCGCTACCCGGGCTGGCCGCTGCTGCACTACGGCGAAACGGAAGCCATCGCGCTGGTGCGCCTGGCCCAGCGCCAGGGCGTTCGGGAGGCCGAGCTCACCCGGCTGCGGGCCAGGTTGGTGGATGTGCATGCCCGCCTGCGGCGCAGCTGGCGCCTGCCGGTGAACAGCTACGGGCTCAAGGCGGTGGCCTTCTGGCTGGGGTTCCGCTGGAGCCAGAGCGGCGCGGATGGGGCCCGCTGCCTGCTGTGGTGGCGGCAGTGGCGCCGCGATGGCGGTGCAGCCCGGCTGGAGCGGATCTTCACCTACAACCGCGACGACAACCTGGCCACCTGGGCGGTGTTGAGCTGGCTGCTGCACGGCGAGCAGCGGGGCTGATCAGCCGCTGCCGCCGCCCGCCCCCACCGGTGGCGCCACGAATTGTTCCGGCAGCGACAGGCTCAGCTGTGCCGCGCCGGGGTCGTCACCCGCAAACAGTTCCGCCTGCTCCAGCCCGGCGCGGCGCACCATCGCCAGGCCAATCCGGTCGCCGTCCGCCAGCTCCAGTGCGGAGGTGATCCGGCCCAGGCGCCCCTCCTGGCCGGCTGCTTCTCGGTTGGGGTGGAACAGGGCATGGCCCGCCTCCGGGGCAGGGCCGCCCTCGCCGCGGTGCCAGTGCCAGCGGCGGAGCTGTTGCTTCACGCCGTCGTAAGTGGCCAGTTTGGCCAGGGTTTCCTGGCCCACGTAGCAGCCCTTGCTCAGCCCCACCCGGCTGGCCAGGCCCAGTTCGAAGGGGTTGTGGTCGTCGTTGAGCTCAGTGGGAGCAGCCGGCAGCCCCTGCTGGATCCGCCAGCGTTCCGCTTCGCCGGGCTCCAACGGTCGCCGGGCCTCCAGAGGCGGGGGCAGGGGTTGATCCGGCGGCAGCACCACCGTGTCGCCCAGCCGCCAGCCGCTGCCCTTCTCGCACGGCTGCCACCGTCCTGCGGCGGTGGCCGCTAACCCCTCCAGCTCGGCGCCGAGGGGCGTAATCCAGCGCACCGCCTGCAGGGGCCCCAGCGTGACCCGGTCGGCGGGAAACAGCACCCGGTCGATGGCCTGGTGCACCAGGGCGGGATCGCCACTGCCCACCAGCAGCCAGGCCCCGCCCCCATCCACCAGCACCTCGGCCAGAGCCCGCAGCCGGGCCGTGGCCGTGATGCAGCAGGTGGGGATCCAGCTGCCGGGTTGGGCGCCCTCGATGCCGGCGCTGGTTTGGCCGTGCAGCACCCGCAGGGCGTCGGGTCCGTCCAGTCGCATCAGGCCGGCGGGCAGCTCCAGGCGGCAGGCGCCACTTGGATTCCAGCTCCAGGGAGAGGTCATGCCTGCTGCTTGGCGGCGGTGGCGGCGATCTCTTCGAGCTGGAAGAGGCTGTTGAGCGTCAGGCCCGCGGCGGTCATCGCCTCCAGGCCCCCTTCCTGGCGATCCACGATCGTCACCACCCGGTTCACCGTGTATCCCGCCTCCCGCAGCTGGGTCACGGCCTTCAGCGACGACCCGCCCGTGGTCACCACATCCTCCAGCACGGTGACAGTGCTGCCGGCCGTTGGCAGCGGCCCCTCCAGCCAGGCGCCGGTGCCATGGCCCTTGGCCTCCTTGCGCACGATCAGGGCGTTGAGGGTCCGTCCAGCGAGGGCGGCCTGCAGGGCCACCGCACTCACCAGCGGGTCGGCGCCCAGGGTGAGGCCGGCCACGGCCACGGCCTCACCCTCCACCTCCGCCAGCAGCTGTTCCCCCAGCAGGGCCAGGCCCTCGCCACTCAGGCTCACCGGCTTGCAGTTCACGTAGTGGTCGCTGCTGCGGCCCGAGGCCAGGGTGAACGTGCCGTGGCGGTAGGCCCGCTCCGCCAGACGCTCCAGCAGCAGCTGGCGCCGGCCGGCGGCTGTGTCCGGTAACTGGATGCCGGATGGGGAGACCGGAGTGGACACTGGTGCTGGCGCGTTGGATTGTCTAGTTTGCGACCTGCGCGGTGCTGCCCACCCGTGACCGGCCCAACGGCTGATCCCCGCCAAAGGCTGAATCCCTCACCAGCTGTCTTCCACATGGTTGCCACGTCACGGTTGCTGCTGCCCGCCCTGATCGCCATGGCGGCCCCGCTGCTGGCCCCTCCGTTGCAGGCCGGCCCTGCTGTCTGCACCACCACCCTGGAGGCCCCTCCACGCACGTCCACCGGCGCCGCCGGGCCGGGGGCTCCGGTGGAAGTGACACGGTGCGGGGTTGTGCAGACGGTGCCGGACCTGGTGCAGCGCCGCTTCTTCAGCTACACGGCTCCCTTCGCGGAAGGGGTGAGTCTCACCGGCCAGGTCACATCCCTGTTTGGTATCGCCATGGGCGGCGGCGACGGCCGACGGGTGATGGGGCTGGGATTCCCCGATCAGACAATCATCTGGGACGGCACGGCCATCCAGAACACCACC
>JBIKUY010000295.1:0-3376 GCA_044347355.1 Prochlorococcaceae cyanobacterium
AGGGTCGGCTTGATTTTCTGAATCAAGCTTGTTCTTCTGGATTAAGGGAGGACTATCGCGTTCCCCTCTGTTGTTCGGGCCCGGTTGGTTGGCATGACCTTCGACGCTTTTCCTTGCTAAAGGAAAAGCCCCCCTCCATTCAGCCCTATCTGGTTCCGCGCGTGGGCAAGCTGGGTTTGATCGCTGGCGATTGATGCGTTGCCGCCTACTCCGTTTCCCGCTCACCAAGGCGGTGCCGTTGGCGATCAGCCGGGGCACCACCGCGGCCGTGGAGCATCTGCGGGTGGAGATTGAGCACGATGGCATCACCGGCCTGGGGGAGACCGGCGGGCTGGACACGGGCCACCGCAGCTACGACACTGCCGCCATTGCCGCGGAGCTGGAGGCGCTGCTGCCCCGCCTCGAGCCACTGGCACCCGAGCCCCTCCAGGCCCTTGAGCCCGTTCTGGAGGGGCTGTCGCCGCCGGCCCGCTGCGGCCTGGATCTGGCCCTGCACGACTGGTGGGGCAAGCGGCTAGGCCAGCCCCTGCACCGGCTCTGGAGCCTGGATCCAGGTGTGTGTGTCGCCACCAGTGTGACCCTCGGGCTTGGGGAGCCCGCGGCGGTGCTGGCGCGGCTCGAGCGCTGGTGGCTGCAGCTGCCAGCCACCCGGATCAAGCTCAAGCTGGGCAGTCCTGCTGGCATCAACCACGACCTGGCCCTGCTGGAGGCCGTGGCGGCGGCGCTGGAACAGCGGCGGCAACGCACGGGCGGGCCCTGTGAGCTGCAGGTGGATGCCAACGGCGGCTGGGACCTCGACAGCGCCAAGGCGATGCTGGAGCCGCTCGATCAGGCCGGGGTGGTGCTGCTGGAGCAGCCGCTGGCGCCCCAGGCGGATCCGGCGCCCGATACGGCCGGCTTTGCCGCCTTGCACCCCGAGTGCCCGTTGCCGCTGGTGGCCGATGAGAGCTGCTGGGATCTGGCCGACCTGCTGCGGCTGGCCCCCCACGTGGATGGCATCAACATCAAGCTGCTCAAGAGTGGTGGCCTGGGGGAGGCGCTGCTGATGGCACGGGTGGCACGGCGGCTGGGGTTGGGGGTGATGCTCGGCTGTTACTCCGATGGCTCGCTGCTGAATGGCGCGGCTGCCCAGCTGCTGCCGTTGGTGCGCTGGCCCGACCTCGACAGCCATCTCAACCTGGTCGATGACCCGTTTGTTGGCCTGGAACGGCGTGGCGATGGGCTGGTGCCGCCGTTGGGGCCGGGAATCGGGGTGCTGCCGGGGCTGGCACTGGCGGACGAGGTGGCGGCATGTTGAGGCCCGAGCACCGGCTGGTGCTGCTGCAGCACGGTGGCCTGGTGGATCTCTCCGGCAAGACCGGCCTGGCGATGTTGCGATACCGCTCCGGGCCGATCGTGGCGGTGGTGGACCCGGACCAGGCAGGCCGGCAGCTGGCGCAGGTGAGCGGCATCGATCGGGATGTGCCGGTGGTGGGCTCTGTGGCCGAAGCCCTGCCCTACGGCCCAGAGGTGGCGGTGGTGGGGCTGGCCCCCTCCGGTGGACGCCTGCCCCAGCCGGTGCGCAGCGATCTGGCGGCGGCGTTGGCTGCCGGCCTGTGCGTGGCCAGTGGCCTGCACAGCAGGATTGGCGATGACCCGGAGCTGGCGCCGTTGCGGCGCGATCCGGCCTGGATCTGGGACCTGCGCCGCGAACCCGAGGCGCTGGTGGTTGCGGCGGCGCGGGCGGCGGGCTTGCCGTGTCGGCGGGTGCTGGCAGTGGGTTCCGACATGGCCGTGGGCAAGATGAGTGCCTGCCTGGAGTTGGCCGCCGCTGCCGAAGCCCAGGGGATTCCCGCCCGCTTCGTGGGTACGGGCCAGGCCGGCATCTTGATCAGTGGCAGCGGAGTGGCTCTCGATGCGGTGCGGGTGGACTACGCCGCCGGTGCCGTGGAGGCGGCGGTGTTGCAGGCGGCCGAGGGGCTAGGCCCCAACGGGCTGGTGCTGGTGGAGGGTCAGGGGTCGCTGGCCCATCCCGGCTCCACCGCCACGCTGCCGTTGATCCGCGGCAGCCAGCCCACCGATTTGCTGTTGGTGCACCGTGCCGGCCAGCTCCATCTCAAGGGCCTGCCGGCGCTGCCGATCCCGCCGCTGCCGGAACTGATTGCCGCCGTGGAGGCGGTGGCGGCCCTTGGCCGTCCCGATGGCCAGCGGCCGCGGGTGAAGGCTGTGGCGCTGAACACCACTCATCTTGATGCCGAGGCCGCTGCCCGGGCCATCAGCGTGGTGTCTGATGTAACAGGCCTGCCCTGCGCCGACGCCGTGCGGGGGGGTAGCGCGCAGCTTCTGCGGTCTTTGCTGGGTTGAGGTTCGCGGAAGCCAATGCATCGGGACTGAAATCCCGGACCAGAGCGAGTTCTGGCCTGACCGGCACCAATTGAGCGGCCATGGCCAGCCAGGTTTGGCCCATTGTTGGCAGGACTGTTCCTCCGCCATGGCAAAGCAGAACTCTGGGCAGACGCAGTCGGCTCAATCCCAGTCAGCCAAGTCGGCTCAGGCGAAGCCGGAGGTGGTTGTACTCAACTGGAAAACCGCTAGCAACACCGTGCTGGATGGCAAGGGCGGCTGGTTCAACGAGGGTCGCCTCACCCAATTGGTGATTCAGTCTGATTTCGTCAACGGGCAATGGAGGCGACCCACGAACTTCATGTTCAAGAACTGGAAGCTCAACGGCTCGATTCGGGTGCTGGGTGTTGGCTCCAGTGCCTCCAAGGCGGTGAAGGAGTCCTCATTCAGCTTGGGACACACCGAACGGATGCAGGCGGCTGCGCCAAAAGACATCACGTTGTCGGGCTTGAAGATCAAGGCCGATGAGAAAATCCCCTTGATTGTGGGTCCGGGTGTCACAGGTGTCAGTCTGACAGACTCAAGAATTTCAGGAACAAGTCAAAGCGTAGCTATTTATCTAGACGCTGAAAGTGCCAATAATTCGATTGTCAATAACATCTTCAAGATTAAGGCGGATCGAGAGCTGATTGCCGTAGATGGATCCAGGGGGAATTTGATTGCGGATAATCGCTTCAACAGAATTCCCTGGGGTGGAGTGTATGTCTATCGAAACTGTGGTGAGCGGGGTGTTGTGCGCCATCAGGAGCCCGTCAACAACCAGATCACGGGCAACGTCTTCAACCTCGATACGCTGAAGAGCTACTGGGAGAAAAATCCGAAGAATGGGCGCCAGCTTGAGTACCGCTATGGCGTATGGCTTGGCTCTCGCGAGGGGTCCCGGGCTCCTAGTTATTGCGGAGCGGACAAGGGTTTGCCATTTGGGAGCAGCGTTGATAACGGGGATTTCGCTAATGATAATATTGTAAGTGGTAACCTTCGAATCGGCTCTGGC
>JBIKUY010000267.1:0-3743 GCA_044347355.1 Prochlorococcaceae cyanobacterium
AGCTCCCCTGTGCGCTTGTGAATGCCGGAATCGTCAATGCCGTTCAAGAACCGAGCCACATCCGCGCAGAGCGGCTGGGGATCAATGGCGCCCGCCCCCTGACACACCAGGGCGCCACAGGCACTGGCGAAGCGCATCAGCTCTAGGCCCTGCTCATCGCTGACGGTGGTGAGCCGGGAGGAATGCTCCACCAGCCCATGCAGCAGCCCTGCCGTGAAGGCATCGCCGGCACCGGTGGTGTCGACCACCGGCACCCGGAAGGCCGGCAGCTCGCCGCCCGCCCCGCCGAGCCACCAGCGCAGCGGCGCGGCGCCATCGGTGATCAGCACCGCCGGCCGCTGGGGCAAGGCAGCGCTCACCGCGGCTGGATCGGTGCTGCCGAACAGCCAGAGTGCCTCCTCGCGGGCGCACTTGAGCAGGGCCGCCTGGCGCAGCAGCGGCTGGATCAATGCCAGCTGGGCTGGCGTGGGGCCGCTGGCGGGATCCGCTGCCGGATCCCAAAAGGTGGGCCGCCAGTTCACATCGAGAGCCAGGGCCACACCGGCCGCCGCGGCCTCACGGCAGGCGAGCTGCAGGGCTGAGGCCGCAGCGGGCGAGGCGAGGGGGATCGTGCCCACCAGCAACCAGCGCGCCGCCGCCAGCAGGGGCCCGAGTGCGGCAGACAGACCCTCGGCAGCGAGTGCCTGATCCGCAAAGCCCTTCCCTCGATCGCCTGCAAAGCCGCCGAACTGGCGCTCCCCGGCGGCGTCGCGGCGCACTAGCACAATGCGGCTGGGGCGCTGGGGATCCAGCTGCAGGGCCTCGATGTTCACGCCACGGGCGCCAAACAGCTGCTGAAAGGCATCGCCGATGGCATCGGCACCCACCCGCCCGACAAAGGCGCTTGGGGTGCCCAGCCGGGCCAGGGCGCAGGCCACGTTGGCAGGGGCGCCGCCCAGCCGGTCATCGCAGGGGCCTTCGCCGACTGGATCGTCACCGGGCCGCCCCAGCCGGTCCACCAGAGCCTCGCCCAGGCAGAGCACAAGGGGCGCTGAGGGGGCCATCAGACTGCCGGGCGGCTCCTCTCAGCTTGGAGGGAATCCTGGGGAGTGTCAGCCACGTCCACACCCAACCGCTCCAGCAAAGCCGCGATGATCCGAGCATTCGCGGCTGGGAACGGAAAGTGGCCCAGCTGCTCCGGCCGCACCCAGCGCACCTGCTGGGAGGCCAGGGGCTGGGGCTCACCACTCAGCCAGGTGCACAGATGCACCACGAAGCGCAGCTTCTTGTGGCTGTAGGCGTGGTCCACCACGATCAGCTCCTCGCCCACCACCGCTTCGATCGCCAGCTCTTCTCGCAGTTCGCGGGCGATCGTGGCCTCGATCAGCTCGCCCGGCTCCTGCTTGCCCCCGGGGAACTCCCACAGCCCCCCCAGCAGGCCCTCGTTGAGGCGCTGGTCGATCAACACCTCCCCGGCGCCGTTGAGCACCACCCCCACGCCGATCACCTGAAACGGCAGCTCGCGGGGCGCGTCCTTCACGGGGTAGGCGGCGGGGTTGCCGGCAGCGTAGGCAGCGCAGTGCCCCTGCCAGGGACAGGCGCCACAGCGGGGATTGCGGGGTGTGCAGACGGTGGCGCCCAGATCCATCAGCGCCTGGTTGAAGGCCCTGGGGTGCTGCGGATCGAGCAACAGTTCACTGAGCCGCCAGAACCAGGCGAGCTGGCGGGCCGGCGGCCGCGGGCTGGCGATTAGCCGCGCCAGCACCCGTTTCACATTGCCGTCGAGGATCGGGAATGGGAGATCGAAGGCCGAGGAGAGGATGCTGCCGGCGGTGCTGCGGCCGATGCCCGGCAGGGCCAGCCAGCCCTCAAGCGTGCGCGGCCAAGGGTCGGCGGCGGGCCGGAGGTCGGCGTGCCAGGTCGCCAGCAATTGCCGAGCCCCCTGGTGCAGCCGGCGGGCGCGGGAGTAATAGCCCAGGCCCTGCCAGAGCAGCAATACGTCGTGATCCTCGGCCGCCGCCAGCACTTCGAGGCTGGGGAAAGAGGCCATCCAACGCTGCCAGTAGGGGAGCACCACCTGCAACTGGGTTTGCTGCAGCATCACCTCGGCCACCCACGTACTGAGTGCACACAGCGGCTCCCGTGCGTTGGGCCTGGTCCCATCAGGTCTGTGCTTCCAGGGAATCGCGTGGCGGCCGTGTTCCTCCCACCAGTCCAAAAGGAGCTCACGGAGAGCCGGGGCGTCATCGACAACCAACGGCACATCCATGGCCCCAACCCCATCGCGATCAGTCATCGACCCAGAAGGCGATCAACCGACCCAGACCGTAGAGATACGGGCACGCATACCGGCCCAGCGGAGGGATCGGCTCGAACACCTGGCAAGCCTCAGCTTCCGGTCACTCGCAGGAGAACTCGCCGCGGCATGCAGCTCCTGGGTTGAACACCACGCCAAAGCAAACATCTCGGCGCCGGGCATGGCAGCCGGGTTGCTCCTGCTCGCCGCGCCCCCAGTCGCCGCCGAGCCTGTGCCCAGGGTGCCGGTGCCCTCATCAACTCCTTTGCCGCCCGGGAAGCAGAAATCTGCGGAACCGTCGGGAGCGGTCCTTTGAGCACCAATGGCTACGTGGTGCCCAGGACAACCGCCTGCCCAGCCTTCCGCCGCAAGATCAACGCGAAGACGGGCGAGGTGACCACCAGCCGCCTGGAGCCGGGCCAGGCGCTCGGCTCCACAACCATCACCAGCTCCACCGCGAGCCGATGCCCTCCAGCGGCAAGCTCAAGCCGTCCTCGATCCGCCCGTGCCGTTTGCTCCTGGCCTGGCGACCGACGCGGGCCCGCAACGTGGACGTGCACCGCGCCCTGTTCGGCGTCGATGTCAACCGCACCCTGCTGGTCGCGACCTAGTGGCAGGGCAACGGCCTCGATGCCAAGGCCGCGGCAGCAATGTGGGCCGTTCACCCCTGGCAGCTCAGCAGGCCAGCACCGGCCGACGTGGCGAAATTGATCGAGCAGGGGCTGGGGGGGAGGGTTGCAGTGAAAGAACCAGAAGCCGCTGGAGCAGCTTGTAAAGCCCCTGCAGGGGCGGCGCACCGCCAGGGCTTGCCCTGGGTTGTGCCCCCGAAGGCCGGTAGCCCTCACACAGCGCCCTCTGGCAGGGGGATCCCGTCGCCGTCGCCATCGATGCCCCGGTTCCCCCGCCTGAGCGATTCCCCCGCCTCGGCGCAACAGCGCGTTTGAGAGGAGCTCTGGCCAATGGCAGACCCCGGGACAAGCAGCACCACTCCGGCGGAGAACAGCAGAACGGCTCTGCGCATAGGGTTCAGGCGCGGTCGATACGAGACAACGGCGGGATTGATGCATCCGGCGCATAGTGCGTTGATACACCGTCCTGGCCGGTGCCCCTGGGCATGAACGTGGGCATCAATGGCTTCGGCAGCATCGGCCGGCTGGTGATCCGCGCCTTCTGGGGGCCGGCCCGCCATCGAGCTGGTGCACGTTAACGACAGGGCTGGTGATGCCATCACCTACAACCCGGCAGGAGCCAGCTTAGATGTTCACATTACGGAATCTCAACTGGTAGGAGAAGTCTAAATAAGCCACCCATAATCGAAAAGAAACAGTGAGCGCCGAATCATGAGAAACCTCAGCGACTTCATTTTCACCCCTCGCTCCGACAGAGCAGAGTCATTTGAAGGATGGAACCTCAATGTTGGCAGCAGTGTGGATGCACTGTCTGGAAACGACACGATCATGGTGATTTA
>JBIKUY010000052.1:0-9164 GCA_044347355.1 Prochlorococcaceae cyanobacterium
AATGGCGGTATTTTCAACAGCGGAACCATTCACACTGGAGCATCAAGTGACACCGTGATTGGGATTGCCCGGGGCGTCCCAGAAGAACTAATAGACAGAGGAGATTTTCATGGGCTAACAAATAGCGGAATCATCAATAGCGGCTCAGGAGACGACTTAATCCAGGGGTCTGCCGGCTACAGCACTTACGACGGGATCAATAATACAGGAGCAATTTATAGCGGACCCGGCGATGATGAAGTTAGGGGTAGCTCCATCTACAGCATCGGCATCTTTAATGAAGGGAAGCTTCGCACTGCTTGCGGAAATGACAGAATCATAGGCTCCTCAGAATCCATTGCAATCTACAATATCGCTAAAGGAACGATAACAACTGGCGAAGGAAACGACATCATCGAAGCCAACAGCAACTCCGACTTACCAATTTACAATGCAGGCTTGATTGACATGGGCTCGGGCAGCGACACACTGCTGACAGGCACAATCAGTAACCAAGGAGTCATTGATCTGGGTGATGGCAATGACAGAGTAATCTCTGAGGCCGTATATCCTTATCCTGGAGAGATATACAACACCGGCCTGATCACCACTGGTGCAGGCAGCGACATTGTCGACATGCCCGGCGGAATCTATGGTGAAGGCACCTTGGATTTGGGCACTGGCAACGATACGCTCATAGGGTTTAGTCCCTCGATCCTTTTTGAGGAGGACCCCAGCATGTTCATTGGTGGAGCTGGGATAGACACTCTAACTTTTGCTTCAGGTAGTTATCAAGTTGAAGCCGTTGGACCCAACGAGTATCTGATCGATCAACAGATGAGAGTTTCAGGATTTGAGCGATTCGGTAGAGGCGCAGGTTTTCTGAATCTCTCAGAAGCTGCTGCCCTGGGCTCGGTTACATTTGTATAACCCTGCCATCCCCTGGCATCGCCCCCCTGCTTTCAGGAAAGATGTCACCCCTCTCGGTCGCGCACTCGGGGGCTTGATGAAGCAGAACAATGCGTCGTTACAGCGAGGCCGTCAAGGCTGATGTGAAGAGGACGAAGAGCCCTCTGCAGCGGCAGCATTGTTCACGGTCATCAATCGGCACCGGATACAGGACAATGGCAGTGAGCCACCGCACCTGAATACTGGAGGCAACGAATAATCTGCATCAAGACAATCACCCCTTCAGAGATACTCGACCAGGGCAGTCACTGGGCAGATTCGTGATAGTTCCGCACGGGTCCAGAGCATGGCCCGGTGTTGATGTGCGCCTCGGCCCACAGATCCTCAGCCCGGCCGTTTTTGGGTCGCGTGATGTGGTGGGGTCCCCTCCAGCACGAGGCGCAGCAGCCCCCCATACCGGGGGCCTTCGGCCACTCCTGCCAATTGCTGACGGTGGAGGCCGCCGGTGATGCCTGCCGGCGCTGCGCGGCGGTGGCACCCCATCACCTGAGCGGCAGGGCCGCCAGCACCAGGGCGGCGGCTGCCCGTAACCCCCTGTCCTAAAGCGGACCTAGGTGTACGAAACGCAGCAGCAGCGGCATCATCCGCGGGTCGAGCGCACCTGCGCGGTTCCGCCAGGCGATCTGATCACCACCTACAACCTGGCCCAGGCGCTGCTGGAGCTCGCTCCAGACGAGCACCGCGACGAGGCCGATCAGCTGCTGCTGCAGGTGAGCGACGCCCAGCCCTACGGCGAGCTGAGGGGTTGCGGCATGAGGCCTTGAGCTACTGCCTCCAGGCTCTGCAGCTGTTCGAGGGGATGGACCAGCAGCGCTTCATCGCAGTGATCAGCGAGGTAGCAGCGATGGGCCAGGGCGGGCTGCAGATCAATGAGCCTGGCACCGCCCGCACCCTCAAGAACCTCCCGGGCAGCTGGAGCGATTTGGCCCTGACCTGCCTGATCCACGTGGGCATGAAACGGCTTACGCCGGATGAGGACTCAGGACTGGGCATCGAGGCGGAGTACCAGGAGGCGCTGCGGTTGCACCAGGGAGGGTCCGGCTGATGCGGCCGATCGCGAATGCTTGCTTCAGGTGTGGCTGAAACGCACCGTGGCCCGAGGCGAAAAGGGCTGCTGGAGAAGAGAACAGGCTTCGATGGATGCCACCAGCATGGTGACCAGCAGGATGAACGACTGCTCCTGGGCGCTGAGCTCAGGCTGACTCTGCAGCAGGGGAGCCAGGGCCATCCACAGCGGGGATCTCTCCGCGTGCTGCAGCTGTCCAGAAGCAAGCAGTGGCGACTTCACCGCTTCGGAGCTGGCTTATCCCACCCCAGCAGCTCCCGCAGCCGGCCGAGGGCTTCCAGGGCACCCAGAAGCTCCTGCTGCTGCTCTTCTGCACCCATTCAGCTGCTGTCTCCAGCGCATGTCGTTCGGAAGTCTGGCCCTCAATCGCGACAAGTGACTCCACCACCACTGTTTACACAGATCGCGGCAACCCATTGCTTCTGCCTTATGTCGCAAGGGGTCGAGACCTGATTCGCCAGCGGGCCGGCGCACACCCACCGCATCCCTCGGCCAGTCCTCACGCCGCGTCAAGGATCAGGCCAGACGTCCCCCAGTAGGGCGTGATCACCACGGCGCTGTGGCCCTTGGTGGGCTGCTCGCTGCGCTCAGCCGGGCTGGCCATCGCCGGGTGGCAGTGTCAGTGGACGTCGTGACTCTGAACCACCCGTGCAGTTCGTGACGAGGTGCACAGCTCCCCCGTGAAGCCGTTTAGCTGATCGCCACAACCTGATTGCGACCATGCTTCTTGCCGGTGTACATCGCCGTATCGGCCCGGGCGATCAGCTCGTCCAGCGATTCACCGGCACAGGCAACGGCCACGCCCACGCTGATGCTGGTCAGCACCTGCCCCTGAGGGATCGGCACCGGTTCACAGGCCAGGCGGCGCAGCTTCTCGGCGATGGCGAGCGCATCCGGAAGACCCTGCACCCCAGGCAGCACCACCATCAGTTCATCTCCGCCCATGCGCGCGGCCAGATCCGAGCCTCGCAGGCAGGAGCGGATCCGCTGGGCCATGGCCTGCAGCACCGCATCGCCAGCCTGGTGGCCGTAGGTGTCATTCACTTCCTTGAAGCGATCGAGGTCACAGAACAGCACCGCCAGCTGCCCGCCACGGCGCCGGTCGCCGGCCAGGAGCCGCTCCATCTGATTGAACATCTCCTCACGGTTCAGCAGGGTGGTGAGGCTGTCGGTGGCGGCCCGGCGCTCCAGGGCCTGTGCCATGGCAATCCTTTCACTCACATCGCGCCAGGTGACGCTCAGCTCCTCGCCCACCTTCACGGCGCGGATGTCGAAATGGCGGAGCCCACCCTGCTGGGCATGGTGCATGGGGAAGTTGTCAAGCACCAGCGGCTTGTCGCTGCTGAGAACCTCCAGATAGCGATCGAACAGTCCACAGGCCACATGTTCAGACCAGAACTGCCGCACCCTGGTCCCCACAAACGCCTCAAGCGCCATGTTGTTGTAGGCCGCGGCAGCAGGGTTGGCCCGCAGGATGCGGAGATCAACGATGCAACCCGCGTCATCGCGTACGGGGCCAAGCATCAGGTGTGGGTCCAGCAGTGAATCGAGGGTGGTGCTGAGCCGGTTCTGTTCAGCCTGCAACTGTTCCTGGGTCTGCACCAGCTCCGTCACGTCGTAGTTCACCCCAAGGATCTGGACGGCACGGCCATCGGTATCAAAGAAGGTCCGGGATGCAGATCGCAAATGGCGAATCTCTCCGTCGGGCCGCAGGATGCGGAAGCTTGCGGCGTACTGCAATTCGCCGCGTACTGCGGCCTGCAGCTCCGCTTCCGCCGCCGCACGGTCGTCGGGATGAACACAGTGTCCCCACGCCTCAACGGCTCCTGAGAACTGTTCCGGCCGTATGCCGTAGAGCTGGTACATCACCGGATCCCAGGTCAGCATGTCGTTCACCGGATCCCAGTCCCAGATGCCCACCACTCCCGCGGCAGCAGCGGCCTGGAGGTACTCCGTCTGGGCGACGAGATCGGTGATGTCGTCGAGCTCCAGCAGCACATTCATCACGGCACCGCTTGCATCGCGGAGGTTGCTGAACTCCAGATCACCCCAGCCCCTCAGGTGGCCGGCCCGCAGCAACCTCACACGCACCCCATAGCAATCAATATCCCCACGCAGCAGGGCCTCCAGCGGGGCCTGATCCATCGGGGTGAGCGATACTCCATCCTCCGCCGACACCTGCTCCAAGGCACCGATAACCTCAGTCAGGTTGCTGCCTATCAGCGACGCCGGGGTCAGGTTGAGTTCGGAGCAGAGTTCCGAATTGACCTGCAGGATGGCCCCCGTGCCCGGAGAGCACAGCGCCAGGCCCGTGCCGCATTGCTCCAGGGTGCGGCTCATCATCTCCTTCGACCTGACCAGGGACTGTTCGGCCTCCACCTGGGCCGTGATGTCGACCAGCTGACCGATCAGGAAATCCACGTCTCCGCTCGGTTGGCGAGAACAGGACACGCTTAAATCTACCCAGATGGTACTGCTGTCTCCCCGAAGAAGGCGCACCTTGATTCGATAGCTGGAGCGTCGATTCGCCAGTATCTCCTCCACCAGAACCTGCTCTTGCCCGACGTCATCCGGATGGGTGCAGTCGGTCCAACGAAGGGAGCGGATCGTGTCTGCATCGCGTCCCAAAATGTCGCAAAGGGCAGAATTCACTCGGAAAAAGCAGCCACTGGCATCCGTCAGCCCCACCCCGACGGTGCTGTTGTCGAGGGTGAGGCTGAGGATCTGTTCACTGCGGCGCCGTCGTGCCAATTCTCTGGAGCGCTGGGCGGAAAGCCAGATCGCCGCCCCCGCCGCACCTGAGAGGGCCACCAGGCGGGTGAAGTAGTCGTACGAGGGAAGAAAGCCCCAGTGGAGGCCGGAGGCGATCGCCAGCCCATAGGCCAGGGCGACCAGGGGCACCATCTGGCGTGGTGTTGCAAAGCTCGCTGAAAGCAGCACCACCAGGAAGTAGTAGGGCAGCAGCGGGATGTTGCGCGGCAGGGCCAGATCGAGCAAAAACAGCCCGACCATCGCCACGTGGAGAATCAACATCTGGCGGCGGCTTTCGGCGCCCCCTGCGGTCGGTCGCGTCCGGCCCTGCCCCATGCTCGTCCAGGCAATCGAGCCATCATGGACTGATCAAGCTGACCTTGACGGGTTCAACGATCGCCGGCTCTGGCCAAGGGCTGACCGTCTGGTGCCACTCACCGTGACCCACTCGCCGGCGCTGATCTCGGCGGCATGGCCCACCACCGCCACCAGCTCCCGCTGGCCGAGGGCCTTGAGGCGCAACACGCAGAAGCCATTGCTGGCGTTGTGGAAGGTCAAGCGCTCGATCGAGCCCGCCAGCACCTCGGCAGGTTGCTCGTTGGGTTGAGCAGCATCCGGCACTCCACGGCTGCCGTGCTGCGATCTGCGCTCAGCCGGGCCGGGCGTGGGCATCAAGGAACTGAACAACTCTGGGTCAGCAGGGCGATCACTGCATCAGGCGGAACACTTGCAAGGCGACTGGCCCAGGTGCTGTGGTCCAATTGCAGCAGACCGCCTCAGGAGCGGTTAACCAGCTCGGAACCTCCCCGCAACCTCATTGTCGTGGAACAGCCCGTGGGTGGGGGGCTCTGGAGTTCTGGGCCTTCTACAGCGGCCTACGGCCGGTGTGAGGCAGGGTCTGGCTCGGGCGGGCAGGGATGGCTTACCCCCTCCCAGCAGCCGTCTCGCTGCTGCCTTATCGCGTGACGCAACTGCATGGATCCGACTGCAGGCTGGTGCCAAGGCAAGGTTGCCCGCCCTAAACCATCTGGGTCTTATCTGGATCCTGTGAAGATCAGAGAGAGCATGACTCCCTTCTCAAGATTCGCTGCTGCGCAGCGAATCTTGACTTCCTCTCAAAATGACGCCTGGTCCTTATGCGGACCAGTAAGGGCATGACAATCTCTTGGCGAGGCTCAGACCACATAGCGCTAGGCTTTAAAAGTCCCCAATCTCCTAGAGTAATACTCATAGACATTGCACTACTACACTATTAAATGGCAGAGAATAATGAACGAAGAGTTGTGATGACGGCTTACGACTTGATTTAATTCTGGAGACAAAGGTATGCATTCATTCGAGATTTAGATTTCAGCAAGCATAATCATGAAGCCAATGCACTGCCTTGGGCATCTTTGGATGCCTTGTCCAATCTGTGGGCAGACAATATTGGCAAGGAACAATGCAAAACCAAGGGTAAACACCTTATCTTTAACGCCTTCCTGCCTCGTTACGGTGGCGATGCATTTCAGATTGTTTCATCGCCAGATGCCTGGAGTCGAGTAGATCGAGGAAACACAGAGGTAGATCGATGCCAACAACTAGAATGACCTGATGATGCATGCCAACTTCTTAGCACAATTGGAGAGCGTCAAACTTCAGCGCTTTTGTGCCAACGTCAAGCACGCCATAACACGGATGATTGGAGTCTAGATGCAATTATTACCGCCGTTCTAAATAATTGCCCTGAAACCAATCGCAGTCACCTTGAAAGTCGGCTGACCTTGTCTCGGCATGGGGCAATTGCGTACAAGGAAATGCGATCCGCACATATTCATGAAGGGCGATCCAGGACAGGTACAGTGGCTTTGAATTATCCGAATCTGTAATACGCCCCACTTACCTTAGCGGAATTGATACTACGCCACCTGCAATTGGCTTCAAAGCTAAGCTTATGTTAACCGTGCTAAACGATTGCATTCATGCATTTGAGCCTGATGCACTAGCGTTGCAGACAGATCCCGTCCCGGACGAATAACGCAATACATTGAGCCGTTAAACAGTGGTTTCGATTGGCGAGCCGTGAACCAAAAGCCCAACAATTCTGGTGCAGCGGATTAAACACATCCCTAGGGTGCTGCAAAATCATCGGCAACCGCTGACCAGAGCTATTGAAGGGCGGATGGATTCGGCAAAGGGCATTGATCAGCGGCAAAGCAATAGACGTAAAGATCTGGCTTTGTAACATTTTCTGTGCATGAATCCGCCCCTCCTACCCTCAGAACGACCCATAGCGCCACTTCCTGTTGGCTTGGCGGCGCCATGGTGAACGGCCGCGACAAGGCCGACCGCTTTATCGATAAAGGGATCTGGGAGCACGGCTTCGACGACGACCGCTTCGCCATCCAGGCCACCGGTGTGATCGCTGAAAACAGCAGTGATGGCCGCCAGGTGCGCGTGCGCTGGCAGGAGGTGAGCCCTCCCCGCGAGTGGTACTTCTACACCTTCAGGCCACCATCTGAAAGGTATCGCCCGGCGATTGGAAAACCGCCGCCGTGATCGCCTTCGCCTTTGCCGATCAACGCCAGGATCTCGATCGCTTCTGCAACGATCCCTTCTGGCGTGAACGCTTCGGCAGCGGCACCGAAGCGCTTCACCGCTTCCAGTGGACCCGCTTCTACGGGGCGACGGCTGATGGCTTGCTCCAGCACCGTCACGATCGCCAACCGCTGATTCAGTTCCTCCCCAGCAGGCTCAGACCGTAGAAGCGCCCCGGCCTGGGGACACCAGCCATTGCACAAGACCGGTGCAGCATCGAAGCTGAGACTCCACGCTGTTGATCGATGGATAAAAGGCTCCTGCACCGCCCACGGATCGCCACAGGCTCGCGTGCAACTGGCTGGATCGCCGCCGGGCTGCTCGCGTCCGTCCTGGTCGGGCCGGCGGTGGCCCGGGCTGGCAGCATCTCAAGCAGCGCCAGCTATCGCGAGCGGATCGCCCTGCCGCCGGATGCGGTGTTCGAGGCGGTGCTGACCGATAGCGCTGTCGCCGATGCCGCAGCCCTAGAGCTGGGCTGGATGCGACTGGAACCGGCGAACCAGCAGCCCTTCCACTTCACGATTCTCTACCGCGAGAGCGCCTCGGGCCCCCGCGGGCTCTATTCAGTGCAGGCCCCCTTGCTCAGCAGTGGCCAGGTTGCCGGACCTCAGCAGCCGATGGGGCTGCATCTTGCCCAGGTGGGCGGCGGACGCCCTGGCAGCCAGCTAGGTCCCCTGCCCGCCAGCTGGCGCGGGGATCTACCCCGTGACAGCGGCACCACGCGCTGGCAGGTTGATCTGGCCAGCGACGGCACGTTCCAACTGCGCCAGACCGAGCTGTCCCAGGCCCAGCAGCGCCAGACCGAGCTGAGCAGCCAAGACGACATCGGCCGCTGGCGCCTTGAGCCAGGCAGCAATCGCCTGCTGCTGAAGGGGAGCCGGGAGGCACCAGTGTTCTTGCAACCTCTCGACAACGGTGCGGCCCTGCGCAAGCTCGACCTGGAAGGCCAGCCCCTCGCCTCCGGCGGCAACGACCGGCTGCAGCGGCTGGCGGCGCCGGAGCCGATCGAACCGCGCCTGCAGCTAGCGGGGATGTTCCGCTACCTGGCCGATGCCGCCAGCATCCGCCTCTGCGCCACCGGCGCCAAGTTGCCGGTGGCGATGGAGGGGGACTACCTGCCGCTGGAACGGGCCTATCTGGAGGCCCAACCAGCTGAATCCCGGGGGGAGCCGATGCTGGTGAACCTGGAGGGCCTGATCACCAGCCGCCCCTCCGCTGAACCGGGCCGCGACCCGGTGCGCACCCTGGTGGTGGAGCGCTTCGTACACCTGCACCCCGGCCAGGGCTGCCCCCGGAATGCTGCAGCCGGCCCAACCGCCGCAGCGACCTGGCCAGCCCTGCGGGGACAGCCTTGGCGGCTGCAGGCCCTGCAGGACGGAGAGAGACCGAACCTGCTCTCCGCCCCCGAGCATCAGCCGGAACTGGAGCTGGCTGCAGACAGTGACCAGGTGAGCGGTAGCGGCGGCTGCAACCGGCTGATGGGCAGCGCCCAGATCAAGGGCGAGACCATCCGTTTTTCCCAGCTAGCCAGCACCCAGATGGCCTGCACACCCGAGGTGATGGCCTTTGAGAATCGCTATGGCCAGGCCCTGGAGCGGGTGCGGCGCTGGAGTATCGACAAGCGCACCCTGCTGCTGCAAGACGAGCGAGGGCGCACGCTGCTGGTGTTTCAGCCCACCATATAGGCCTCAACAGCGTGGCTGAGGCGGCGCAGGCCAGCCAGGGCGTCGCGCTCAAGATTGCGCACCCGGTCGCGGCTGATGCCCAGCACCCGGCCGATGCCGGTGAGGCTCATGGGTTCTTCGCCCTCAGGGTTGTCGGA
>JBIKUY010000418.1:0-3357 GCA_044347355.1 Prochlorococcaceae cyanobacterium
AGTGATCTTGCCGGGTGCCGGGCGGAAATTCTGGCGGGGGTCTTCGGCGTTGATGCGCACCTCGATCGCGTGGCCGGTGAGTTTCACCTGGTCCTGACTCACGGAGATCGGCTCCCCGCCGGCAATTCGCAACTGTTCCGCGATCAGATCCACCCCGGTCACCATCTCAGTGACGGGATGCTCAACCTGGATGCGGGTATTCATCTCCATGAAGTAGAAGTTGCCGCCCCGGTCCACCAGGAACTCCACCGTGCCGGCACCCTCGTAGCCGATCGTGCGAGCGGCAGCCACGGCGGCATCGCCCATCTGGCGGCGGAGCTCGGCGTTGATGGCCACGCTGGGGGCCTCCTCGAGCAGTTTCTGGTGGCGGCGCTGGATCGAGCAGTCGCGTTCACCCAGGTGGATCACCGTGCCATGGCGGTCGGCCAGCACCTGCACCTCCACGTGGCGGGGCCGGTCGATGAATTTCTCCATGTAGAGGCCCGGGTTGCCGAAGGCGGCCTCCGCCTCGCCCTGGGCCGCCTTGAACAGACCTTCCAGCTGGTCGGCGCCGGGCACCAGTCGCATGCCCCGGCCGCCGCCACCCGCCGTGGCCTTGATCATCACCGGGTACCCCATGGCTTCAGCCAGTTCCCTGGCTTCGGCCACGCTTTGCAATAGCCCATCGCTTCCGGGGATCGTGGGCACGCCCACGGCCTGCATGGTGGCCTTGGCCGTGGACTTATCGCCCATCGAGCGGATCGCCTCAGGGGAGGGGCCCACAAAGGTGATGCCGTGGTCGGCGCAGATCTCAGCGAAACGGTCGTTCTCCGCCAGGAATCCGTAGCCGGGGTGAATGGCGTCAGCGCCGCGGGAGGTGGCGGCCGCGAGGATGTTGGGGATGTTCAAGTAGCTCTTGGAGCTGGGCGCCTCGCCGACGCACACAGCCTCGTCGGCCAGCTGCACGTGCAGGGCGTTGCGATCCACGGTGCTGTACACGGCCACCGTGGGGATGCCGAGCTCTCGGCAGCTGCGCAGAATTCTCAGTGCAATCTCGCCACGGTTGGCGATCAGCAATTTGCCGATGGGCATCCGCGGCTTCCAGGTTGGCATTGGGCCATTGCGGACTGTATCAGTGCTCACACTGGCGCCCCAGCCATCCGGGCATGAACGCTGAAAGGGGGAGGTCAGGGCTATGGGTATATTGCGAGGCGGCAGCGCGCTGAGCGCTGCGCCCCACCCGGTGAGCCCAGGTTCACTGTGTCATCTTGCGGATGTGGTGGAATTGGTAGACACGCACGTTTGAGGGGCGTGTGGCTTCGGCCTTGCGAGTTCAAGTCTCGCCATCCGCACTCACTTTTCCCCCGCTCCCTGACCTCGCGTCGCCCCCCGCCAGACGCTCCCCCTGGCGAGTCAGCGTCACCAGCACCGGATGGGGCTGTCTGTGAGCCTTACGCCATTGTGCTGGTGAGTAATGGGCCCGGCGAGCTCACCACCTGGGTGCGCCCCCTCGCCCTCTGCCTGCATCGCCGCCTCCCCCTGGCGCCATGTCAGCCGGAGGGCCCCGGCCAGCTCAGGTTGGTGCTGGTGCCCTGCCCCAACGGCACTGGCCAGGAGCATCGGGCGGCGGCTGGCTGGCAGCTGTTCACGCGGATCACGCCGGCCTGTCGCTTCTGGGGGCTGCTGCTGCGGCCTGGGCGCTTTGGCCCCTGGCCCCGCCGCGGCGTGGTGGTGTTCCTCGGTGGCGACCAGTTCTGGACCGTGCTGCTCTCGGCCCGGCTTGGCTACCGCCACATCACCTATGCCGAATGGGTGGCCCGCTGGCCCCGCTGGAATGACCGCATCGCCGCGATGGGCCCCCGGGCCGCCAACGCCCTGCCGCTCCGCTGGCGCGGTCGCTGCACGGTGGTGGGCGACCTGATGGCCGACCTCCCCGAGCAGGCCCGGCGCGAGGCGCCCCTGCCCCCCGGCCGCTGGCTGGCCTTGCTGCCGGGGTCCAAGCCCGCCAAGCTGCGGGTGGGCGTGCCCTTCCTGTTGGAGACGGCAGACCGGCTGGCCCAGGCCGAGCCTGGCCTGGGTCTGCTGCTGCCCCTAGCCCCCACCGTGAAACTGGAGGAGTTGCTGGCCTACGCCGGGCCGGCCAATCCGATCGCACGTTGGTACCGGGTGGCAGAGCCCACTGTGGTGGCCAGTGAACGGCTCCAGCCGGCTGGACTGGCCCTGGTCACCGCCGCGGGCAGCCGCATCGAGCTGGTCCAGCACAGCCCGGCCCATGACATGCTCAGCCAGTGCAGCCTGGCCCTCACCACCGTGGGGGCCAACACGGCCGAACTGGCGGCGCTGGGGGTGCCGATGCTGGTGCTGGTACCCACCCAGCATCTGCATGTGATGCAGGCCTGGGATGGGCTGGCGGGATTGGTGGCGCGCCTGCCCCTGCTGCGCCGTCTGTTTGGGGTGGCGCTGACGCTCTGGCGCCTGCGTCATCGGGGGCTGCTGGCGGCCCCGAATATCGCCGCCGGTCGGCTGCTGGTGCCAGAGCGGGTGGGGGCGATCACCCCGGTGCAAATTGCCGCTGAAGTGCGGCAGTGGCTGGCTGAGCCGTCACGGCTGGCCCGGATGGGCCACGATCTACGCCAGTTGCGTGGCACCCCCGGGGCGGTGGCGGCCCTGGCCGATCTGGTGGGCGAATTGCTGCCAGCTGCGCAACGCTCGAACCGGACGAATTCCTAAGGTTGCGGTAGTCCCTGCCCGACAGGCCATGACCGAGTCCCAGCTGCCAGCATCCGCCTGTGGAGTGGAGAGTGGTCTGGCAAGGGACGAGCGCGAGGAGATCTGGCGCTCCCGGCTCACCCCTGAGCAGTTCCAGATCGCGCGCCAGGGCGGCACCGAGCGGGCCTTCACCGGTGCCTATTGGAACCACAAGGGCAGCGGGACCTACCACTGCATCTGCTGCGACACGCCCCTCTACAGCAGTGCCACCAAGTTCGACTCCGGCACCGGTTGGCCGAGCTTCTGGGATGGCGTGGATCCGGCGGCGATCAGCACCCACGTGGACCGCAGCCACGGCATGGTGCGCACCGAGATCCGCTGCGCCAGCTGTGACGCCCACCTGGGCCATGTGTTCAACGACGGTCCTGCACCGACAGGGCTTCGCCACTGCGTCAACTCTGCCTCCCTGACCTTCCAGGAAGGCTGAGCGCTCACCAGGGATCGTCCAGATCCTCGGGTTCCACGTCCAGGGGCTCCCGGCTGGGAGAGGCCGGGGGACGCCGCCGTGGCTCGTTGTAGGGATCGGGGCTGAAGGGTGGCCTGGCGGATGGGCCCCCAACCCTGCCTTCGTTACGCTCGGTTGCGTTGCGATAGGGCTCCTCGCGCAGG
>JBIKUY010000296.1:0-3339 GCA_044347355.1 Prochlorococcaceae cyanobacterium
CGTGCCAGCCCGCTACTCACCGCAGATGGGCTGGGAGGGCGCCAACGTGATCTTCGATGCCTGGGTGCACCCGCTGATGATGGGGCTGGAGGAGCACCTGATCGGCATGTTCCGCCACGACTTCGAATTCGTGGACGGCCACCGCAGCCACCTCGGCGATGGGGCACCGGCAACGGCGTCGATACCTGTGGCCGAGGCGCCGGCAGCCCAGGCCCCTGCTGGCGAAGGAGTTCTGGTCTGGAGCACTGACGGGGAGGCAGAACTGCACAACATCCCCTTTTTCGTGCGCGGCAAGGTGCGGCGCAACACCGAGAGCTTTGCCCTTGAGCGGGGCATCGCCCTGATCGACGCCGAGACCCTGCACGACGCCAAGGCCCATTTCAGTCGCTAATCAGCGTCAGCGGGGCCGCTCACGCTGCCGGCGTCGCCGGGCCATGCGATCGAGCACATCGCCGATCAGCAGGGCACCCACCACCAGCATGCCGATGGCCAGCGCGGCGGCCAGGGCCGTGGTGGTGGCCGCTGGAATGAGGACATGGGTCTGCATTGGCATCAACCGGATTCAGCAAGCCTTCATTCACCAAGCTGGGCACGCTGATCGAGGGCGGTGAGCACATCAGCCCACTGGCAGCGAAACCGGCGCGCGTCAGCTAGAGCAGGGGCAATTTGAGTATTGCTACTCATCGATCTGTGGGCAGATCCCCACCGTTGCAGCCCGCGATGTTTCGCTTTACACCAACACCTGTCGCGCCGCACCTTTGCCTGAGTTTGATGGCATTTGAACCCCCACTTGAACCCCCAAGCGTTGCCATGACAACCACCCTCAGTCGTCCCGATGGTGAGGGCAGCGTGCAGGTGCTTCAGGACCCCGCCTTACACATCGAGGAGGGCGCCCTGGTGATTGCCGTCTACGGCAAAGGTGGCATCGGCAAGAGCACCACCAGCTCCAATCTCTCGGCCGCCTTCTCCAAGCTGGGCAAGCGGGTACTGCAGATCGGCTGCGATCCCAAGCACGACAGCACCTTCACCCTCACCAAGCAGATGGTGCCCACGGTGATCGACATCCTCGAAACCGTCGACTTTCACACCGAGGAACTACGCCCAGAAGATTTCGTATTTGAAGGGTTCAACGGCGTGCAGTGCGTGGAATCCGGGGGCCCGCCGGCGGGCACCGGCTGCGGCGGCTACGTGACCGGGCAAACAGTGAAATTGCTCAAGGAGCACCACTTGCTGGAAGACACCGATGTGGTGATCTTTGATGTGTTGGGTGACGTGGTGTGCGGCGGATTTGCCGCTCCGCTGCAGCACGCCGATTACTGCCTGATCGTGACGGCGAACGACTTCGATTCGATCTTCGCGATGAACCGGATCATCGCCGCAATCCAGGCCAAAGCCAAGAACTACAAGGTGCGGCTCGGCGGCGTGGTGGCCAACCGCTCCAAGGACACCGACGAGATCGACAAGTTCAACGCGCGGGTGGGCATGAAGACCATGGCCCACTTCCCCGATCTCGATGCCATCCGTCGCTCCCGCCTGAAGAAGTGCACGATCTTCGAGATGGAGGCCACCCCTGAGGTGGAAGCGGTGCAGAACGAGTACCTGCGACTGGCGCGCAACATGCTGGAGGTCGTGGAACCCCTGGAGGCCGAATCGCTCAAGGACCGCGAGATCTTCGACCTGCTGGGGTTTGACTGACGGCCCAGCTGGTGCCATGGAACAGGGCAGCCGCCTGATCGCCGACCTGCAGCGGCCAGAGCCCTGGCCCCACCCGGTGCAGGAGCCGATCGGCCTGATCGAGACCCACATCTCCTGGGTGCTGCTCACCGGCCCCTATGCCTACAAGCTGCACAAGCCCGTGAATCTGGGGTTTCTCGACTTCACCAGCCTGGAGCAGCGGCTGCACGACTGCCGGGAAGAGCTACGGCTGAACCGGCGTCTGAGCGATGACCTCTACCTGGGCCTGGTGGCCGTCGTCGACAGCCCGGCAGGTCCCAGGGTGCTTGAGGCCAACGCCGAGCCGGGAACCGCTCCTCTGCCGGGGGGGGCGACGGTGCTGGAGGTGGGGCTGCGCATGCGCCAGTTCCCCCAGGATGCGTTGCTGCCCGTGGCCCTGGCCCGGGGCGCCATTGACGCCAGCCAGATGGAAGCGCTGGCAGCCGATCTGGCCCACTTCCACCTGCGGGCCGCGGTGGCAGCGGCCGACGGCGCCTACGGCACGCCTGCCGCCGTGCTCCAGCCCGTGCGCGACAACATCACCGCCCTGGAGCCGCGGCTGCCGGCGGCAGCCCAGAGCCAGCTGCAGCAGGTGCGCCAGTGGAGTGAACGCTGCTTTGCCGAGGTTCGGCCGTTGCTAGTGGAGCGCCTGGCCGCTGGCAGGGTGCGCGAATGCCACGGCGACCTACACCTGGGCAACATGTTGCTGGAAAAAGGCCACATCCGGGTGTTCGACTGCCTGGAGTTCAGCCCATCCCTGCGCTGGATCGACGTGATCAGCGACATGGCCTTCCTGGTGATGGACCTGGAGGAACGGGGTGCCCCCAGCCTGGGCAACCGACTGCTGAACAGTTGGCTGGCGGAAACAGGCGACTACCACGGCCTGCAGCTCTGGCGCTGGTACAGCTGCTACCGGGCCATGGTGCGTGCCAAGGTGGCCGCCCTCAGCGGTGACACCGCAGGTGCGGTGGCCTACCTGGCCTGGGCCCACCACACCAGCCTGCCGGCTTCCCCGCGGTTGCTGCTCTGCCATGGCCTCTCGGGGTCGGGCAAATCGCACCTCAGCCGCCAGCTGGCCGGCCCCCTGGGGGCGATCTTGCTGCGGTCGGATGTGGAACGCAAGCGTTGCTTCGGCATGAAAGCGGGAGGTCAGCCTCCCGCCACCGCCAACCTGTATGCAGCCAGCATCAGCGATGCCCTGTTCCTCGACCACCTGCCCCGGCTGGCCGAGCGTCTACTCACGGCGGGCTTCAGCGTGATTGTGGATGCCACCTTCCTGCGGGCTTCCTATCGCCAGGCAATGGCGGCCGTGGCCCAGCGCCTCGGCGTTCCCCTTGTGATCCTCGATCTGCAGGTGCAGCAACCGCTGCTGGAGCAGCGCATCAGCGCCCGTCAGCGAGCCGGCGGCGATCCCTCCGATGCCGATTTGGCGGTGTTGGCCCGGCAGATGCAGGGCCAGGAGCCGCTCACCGCCGCCGAAATCAGCCGCAGCATCCCTGTCGGTGCCCAGCCGGATCCGGAAGTCGTGCTCAGGGCGATCCAAGCCAGCGCTGCCGATCCCAATGGCTGATCCCTCTGCCCGCGGGCAGCGCACCGTGCTGGTGAGCGGCGCCAGCCGGGGCATCG
>JBIKUY010000440.1:0-3335 GCA_044347355.1 Prochlorococcaceae cyanobacterium
ATCACACCCGGCAAGCCAGCGAGCGCTACACCTACGACGCCACCGGCAACCGCACAGCCGCGACACAGTCGTCAGGGACGGCGAATACCATCACAACGGGCGCGAACAACCGCCTGCTGGCAGATGACCGGTATCGGTACGAGTACGACGCCGAGGGAAATCGAACCAGGCGGACCGACCTCGCCACCGAAAACTATCAACTGCTCACCTGGGACCACCGCAACCGGCTGACCGCCGTCACCAGCCATACGGCGACCGGCACAAAAACCTCGCAGGTGACCTACACCTACGACCTGTACGACCGGCGGATCAGTCGGAGCGTGGACGCCGACGGCAACGGCACGTTTGAGACCGTGCAGCGATTCGCCTACGACGGCAGCGACCTGGTGCTGGCGTTCAGCGGGAGCACCAACCGGCTGACGAACCGCTACCTGCACGGCCCGGCGATCGACGAAATCCTGGCGGACGAGCAGCTCAGCAGCACCGGAGCGGGAACGGTAATCTGGAGCCTCGCCGACCGATTGGGAACCGTCCGCGACCTGGTCCAGTACAACACCACCACCAGCACAACCACGCTGGTGAACCACATCCAGTACGACACCTTCGGCCAGCTGACCAGCCAGTCGGACCCCACAAAAACCCCCTGGTTCGGCTACACAGGCAGGGAATGGGACACTGCCACGGGGCTGACGTACTACCGAGCCCGGTGGTACGACCCCAGGGCGGGGCGCTTCATCAGCGAAGACCCCCTCAGCTTCGCCGCCGGCGACGTCAACCTGAACCGCTACGTGGGGAACGGAGCCACCCTGTGGGTGGATCCGAGCGGGATGGCGGGACAGCCATCCCGGGACGACATGGCCTCTGCCATGATGGCCCCACTTGCCTGGGCGCAGGCGAACAACGCGGTTCCGAAAGGTGACAAACACTGCGGCAATCTCGTTTTTGAGCAGGTCTTCGCCCACCAAGGCTGGTTGGATTCCATGCGGGGTGTTTCACCTGACGTGCTTGGAATGGTGGCCTACGACGGCAGCGACGACAATGCCAGGGATATGGCCCGAGAGATTGCCCGCCTGATGAAGCTCAAGCGGGGCCTGGCCGAAATCCGGGAATCCGTGCAGAAGGGAGTCGTCGCCGCGAATGTCTTGGTTCAAATTGGGAACGAACCGCTTGATATAATTCTCTCGACACACGAGGCGATCACGAATCCGTCCTGGAGGACTATCGGAGGCGCGCTCGCGTCAACGCTCCCCCTTGTTCCCGGGATTGCTGGCAAGGCGGATGACGTGGTGGATCTCGGTAAAGCCGAGGACATGGCGAAAAGGGAAGCCGCGGCTATTGGGCCCAAGACAGTATTGGTTGATGCGACGAAGTCCCCCGAATCGGCAAAGCACTTGGTAGACAGCGGCGCCGTAGGGAAACCGTTAACCGTGAATCGTGCAGCCGGAGCCAAAAATCGCAGAGAGGCGCTTAAGGGAACGCCAAAAGTGCCAGGTCATGATTTGGACGAATCGCCTCCAGCTGTTTTGCGTCAACCTGGAGATCCCGTTAGTCTTCGCCCAATTGTACCAGGTGATAATAGAAGTGCGGGGGCTCAGATTGGGAATCAATTGACGGGCGTCTCCAACGGTCAACAGGTCATCATCGAGATCATCAACGGGACTAAGTGAGTCGAACGAATGAAGACATCGATTGCCAAGTTACTTAGAATTTCTAGCGAAGCCGTCTCGGAGAGCGAACAAGATCATCGCCACTTGGAAACGGTACTCAGTTCATGGGACCCGATTGGAAAGGACTTGGCCGACCTGCTTTTTCATAAAAACGGCTTCTATACTTTTGAGTCCTCCCTCCTCGTACGTCCGTTTCGACAGCACGGTAATCCTCTCGGAATACTCCAATGGAATGAGCCCCAGCTGTGGAAATCCTACTATTCTCTTGAATTAAGCTCTGTTTTATTTTTTGCGGAAGACGCATTTGGGTGTCAATTCTGTGTAAAGAATGACGTCATACAATCCTTTGATCCCGAGACAGGGCAATTTGAGGAGCTTGCTGCAACGCTTGGGGACTGGGCACAACTAATTCTTCAGGACAAAGAATTCCGAACCGGATACCCACTTGCGCATGATTGGCAGGTAAGGAATAAGCCATTGCTTCCAGGTACACGTTTACTGCCAAAGGTACCGTTTGTTCTTGGCGGCGAATACGGCTTGGAAAACCTTTATGTGTGTGGCGATGTAGAAGGCATGAAATCGCGTGCGAATATCGCTGTACAGATTGCCAACATACCAGACGGGGAGAAAATCTCGATTCAGATCACAAACTATCCGAGTCATGACCCTTTGCCGTAGTCAAATCACGGATTATTCACCAGTCACTGCAGAAAGCGAGAGAAACTTTGCGTGATTCCAAGTGTTTCATAGTGCGTTCAAGCCCAACCATGAAGAACCAGGAGATGTAACCGTTCACAGGGCGGGATAGCCGGGACAGGAAATTTGGCTTCGCGCAAGCGGCAAAATGAGCGACATCTCCGCCATGTCGCCGTCGCAGCAACCGATTCCCCCTGAGTAGATCGCCGTCTTGCTGCCCGAGTTTCGGCCTCTCTCGGAAGCTGTGATCGCTCATTTCTCAGAGCGAATTGTAGGAAGGTATGGGGGTCAGGTCTCGTTTCCGGCAGGTCCATGTGGGTTGTCGAATGATTTGAGCGCAAGCCGCCCGATGCTGACCTGTGCACATCGAGGACGGTCAGACCTGACTGTGTTCCTTTGGGGCACGGGCGAGCTTGGGCTCACGGGCTCGGTTTTGCCAACGACCCCCGGGCCGCACGGCGTTCGAGCAATGGCTGGCGGGGGAAAGCCTGGTGTATACGCTGGAATACACCTACGACGTCGGCAGTCGAGTGACCGTTGCCCAGGACCCGCTGTCGCGGTACAGCTACGTCTACAACCAGAACGACCAGGTCACGAAGGTGACCAGCGGCAATGTCGGGGCGGCGGCGGTCGTCCTGGACAGCGTGTATGATCTGCTCGGCCGACGGACGGAGTTGAAGGCGACGGTCGCGGGCAAGGCGGACTTCCGGAACACCTATCAGTACGACGCACTCTCACGGATGACGCAGGTCGCACAGCAGGCTCAGGTCAGCACGAACCCCGTGCAGCAGAAGCGGGTGAACTACGCGTACACCCCGGCGGGTGACCGTCGGCAGGTGACCCGCTGGGCTGATGTCGCCGGCACCAAGGCGGTCGCCACCTCCGACTGGGTCTACGACGAAGGGGGTCGTCTCAGGGAACTGACCCACCGTGCGAATCCCACCGGGACAGTGCTGAACGCCTACCGCTGGA
>JBIKUY010000072.1:0-7669 GCA_044347355.1 Prochlorococcaceae cyanobacterium
AGGCCCACCGCCAGGAAGAGCAGGCCGAGCCAGCTGCTCACCAGAAAGGAGAGGGCACGCTTGACGTCGATCTGTGCCAGGGCGATCAGGGAGGCCACCAGCGCGGTGGTGCTGCCAACAACCACCAGCACGGTCTGCACCAGCGGGCTGAGTTCGATCAGGGGCTCGAGCCTCAGCAGCACCCACGCGCCGCCCACCACCACCACCGAGTTGCGCAGCACCGTGGAGGGCAGGGGGCTCTCCATCGCCTCATCGAGCCAGAGGTGGAGGGGGATCTGGGCACACTTCCCCATCGGTCCGGCGATCAGCGCCAGCAGGATCAGGGGGAAGCCCGCCGGCAGGGGCTGGCCGTTGTTGCTCAGGTCAGCAGCCCAGGCCTGCAGGCCGTGGAAGTTCCAGGTGCCTGCCACGGGCAGCAGGGCGATCAGGCCGGCCAGCAGGATTAGGTCGCCGATGCGCTTGGTGAGAAAGGCGTCGCGGGCGCCCTTCACCACTAGCGGCTGGTTGTACCAGGTGCCCACGATCAGGTAGGTACCGAAAGTGAGCAGCTCCAGGATCACGTAGCTGAAGAACAGCGAATCGGTGAGCACCAGGGCGCACAGACCGGCCTCGAAGAAACTCAGCGACCCAAAGAACCTGGGCCAGCCCCAGTCCATCTCCAGGTAGGCGATCGAATAGAGCTGCACCAGCACATGCAGACCGGTGATCACCGTCATCGCCACCAGGGCTGGTTCGGTGACCAGCCCGTCGAAACCGATGTGAAGACCGGCGGTGTCAAGCCAGGTCCAGCTGAAGGTGACAGGCCGGTAAAGGGCCTCGGCTCCGGCTCGCACATTGCTGTGCAGCGCCGTAAGGGCCAACACGCTGTGCACGAAGGCCGCGCTCACCATGAGCAGGTTGAGATACCCGCAGGGGCGCGGCCCGGTGCGGGAGATCAGGCCAGGCGACCAGGCCAGCGAGCCCACGGCCGCCAGCAGGGGATACAGGGGAATCAACCAGGCCGTCTGGAGAACAGCGACGGTCATGGGCTCGCACTGGGGACAAGGGAGACGGGAGAGGCCATCCACCAGCTGGGGTGGCCAGGAAACCTAGGACCCGACCCTGCTGGTTGGGTCCCCCCTGCAACCCGCCCTCACCATCAGATGCCTGACGGCCGTTCGGCCACCACCGCGAAGAAGGGGTCCCCCTTCCCGCCGATCCAGCCCAGGGGCCCCGCGGCCGTGGTGCGTTCCGCGATCAGCTCCGGCCGGCCCCAGCCCTGGGCCAGCAACACCCTGGCCACATAGGCCAGGTGGTCGCGGTCGCCGCCGTCGGTCCACACCTGGGGCGCCTTCTGGTAGAACATGCGGTTGGAAAAGGCCACGATCACCTGCCCGCGGGGACGCACCACCCGCAGCAGTTCAGCAGCCACCGCCTCCGGCTGCTGCAGGTACTGCCAGCCAGCCACGATCAGGGCCGCATCCACGCTGGCGTCCTCCAGGGGCAGGTGTTGGTTGCGGTTCAGGTTCTGCACCCAGTAGCGATCCAGCCGTGGATTCGCCGCCAGCTCCTGCTCGTTGAGACCATGACCAATCACCTGCTGGTAGCGCACCTCCTCGGGCAGGTGGCTCACCCAGCTGCCCATCAGATCCAGCACCACCGCGCAGGGAGGAATGCGCTGGCGATAGAGCGCCGTCAGGCGTGAGCGGAAGGCGGCATCGAGATGCTGCACGAAGCGGGGTTCGGCATAGAAAAGGCTGTCGTCGCTGGCATCAAGCTTGAACCGCTCGGCCTCGCTCAGCACCAGCGCGGGATCAGAGGCCATCGCGCCGACGCTCATCCCGACCAAACAAGTGATTCAGGGGCTTGGTGAAGACCCTTCGCACCAGCCTGCGGCGGCGCGCAGCCCAGATCCGACCAGGCTCCACCGGAATCGCCCTGGGGCGGTAGTGCATGCCCCGCAACCTGGCAACCGCCTCGGTGAGCGAGAGCGGCTTATCGAACAGAAAGCCCTGCCCCTTGGTCACACCCTGATCGAGCAACCAGGTGCGCTGGGCCTCATGCTCGATGCCCTCAGCGGTTATCGACATGCCCAGGTCGTTGAGCATGGTCAGCAACGTGCGCAACACCATGCGGGGTGAATCGTCGGCACCAGCAATTTTGTCCACGAAGATCTGATCCACCTTCACGCATTGAATCGGCAAGGAAATCAAGCGTGCCAACGATGAATAACCCGTACCAAAATCATCGATGGCAATGGTTAATCCCCTCACAACAAGATCATTCAGAAATTGGTCAAAGGAAGCAGAGGTATCTCGAAACACATCTTCCACAAGCTCCAGCTGGAGGGTCCAGCCCGGGGGCAAAGGGTTTTCATCGATCAACGTCAACACACGCTGCCGCTGATCACGGTCCTCCAGCAGCACGCCAGAGAGGTTCACGCTGATCGTCATGGGGTGCTGGGGGATCGGCTGGGCCAACAGCGGCAAAGCCGCCAGCGTCTTCTCGATGATCAACAGATCCAGCTCTCCAGTGAGACCGTTCTCGGCGCAGATCGGCAGAAAACTCTCGGGCAGCAGAACCCGGCCCTCGTATCGCCAGCGGGCCAACGCCTCAAAGCCAACCGGTTGGCCACTGGGCAGATCCACAATCGGCTGCAGAAAAGGCTCCAGATCCTTGGCGGCCAATGCTTCGCGCAAGGCCGACTCCAGCCGATAGTTTTCCCGGGCAGCCACCCGCGCCTCGGCATCGACGAACCGGAAGCTGCTGCCGGCGGCGTTGCGAGCCATGCGCTCCGCCATGACGGTGTCAGCCAGCATCGCTTCCACGCTGTCGTAATTGCCACGGGACGTGGCAATACCGATCGAAACTTCCATCGACAATGACTGCAGGCCATAGCGATACACCTGGCTGAAGAACGCGATCAAACGTTGCGCCAGCTGCCGAATCTGGGGCAGGTCCACGTCGTAGGGAAGCAACACCATCAATTCCGCCTCAGCGAAACGAGCCACCGAAGCCGTCTTGGGCACAGCAGCCAAAACCCGGCGGGCCGCCTCGTCGATCAAATGCTCAGCATGGCTGCCACCAAGGGTGGCGTTCACCCGCTCATAATCCCGGAAGCGGCAACGCAGCAGGGTGAATGGGGATCCCAGTCCCATCCCAAACATCAGTGCCAACATTTGCACCAGCTGATCTCGGTGAACCAGACGATCCAGGGCAACGAATTGATCCTGACCAGCAATGTCGCCTCGCTGTACTCCCGTAGCTTGTTGTGCTCGGAGGAGAAGATCCGACTGCCTGATCACCTGTAACTGCTGCACGGTGAGGGAAGCGAGACGTTGCAGGCTGTCAATCTGTTCTTCGTTGAGCTGATGGGGGCTTCGGCTGATGGCACAGAGGCTGCCAAGCACAAAACCGTTGGGACTAACCAGGGGAAAGCCGGCATAGAAACGAACGCCGGGTTCACCGGTAACCAAAGGATTGTCGTGAAACCGGGGATCCTGTCGAGCATCGTTGATGATCAACGGAACGCGCTGAAGAATGGTGTGTCCGCAAAACGACACCCGCCTCGGTGTTTCCTGTTGCCCCAAAGGGGCTCCAACACAACTTTTGAACCACTGGCGGTTCTCATCCACCAAACTCACGATACCGATTTCAGTCCCAGCAATCCGGCGAGCCAACTCGCTGATGTCGTCAAAATGGGGATCTGAATCGGTGTCCAGCACCCCAAAACTATGTAGTTCCCGCAACCTGGCAGAGTCGTTGTGGGGGATCGCAGGCTCGTCCATTTTCTTTCAAGGGTGAGCTTTAATCCTGAACAGCATTCCTAGCAAAAGGCAATGGGCTAGGGGGTTCCTGAAAGGATAGACTGGGTGGATCCAGACGAAGGCGACCCACCGATTGAGACTTAGCCCATTCCACCCGATTGCGACCGCTTTGCTTGGCCACATAGAGGTAGCGATCAGCAGACGTATAAAGATAATCTAAATTATAACCACATTCAGTGGTGGAAGCGGCTCCAATACTCACAGTCACTGGAATTTCACGACCATCATAGGCAACCCTGCTCATCTCCAACTGAAGGCGCAAGCGTTCTAACACCTTGCGTCCAGATCCTTGATCGACAGACAGCAACAAGGCAAATTCCTCACCACCAAAACGGCAGACATAATCATCTTCACGCATTACTGTAGACAAAACAGCAGACACGGAGACAAGCGCCACATCACCACAATCATGACCATACATATCATTGATCCGCTTGAAGTGGTCAACGTCCATGATCGCGAAAACGAGCGGGTCACCCCGCTCTTCCGCCACAGCGAGCAGATCCATCGCGCACTCCATAAAGGCGGCACGATTCATCAGCTGAGTGAGTCCATCTGTCTGAGCTGCACGAGCCAAACGCGTAAGAAGAACTGCACGCATCACCAACCAGAGAGCGGCCGTAAGCAAACCGGCCAGAAGGATGGCTAGCAGCAAAAGTGGAACTAGATCCTGTATAAGCACGGATAGAACAAGACTTCCGCTATAAACAGCAACAACCAAAAACGGTTGCCTTGGCAAGCCAAGGTCGATGGAAGGCTGCGAAACAGGCCTGGATGCCGCAAGACCGCCACGCAACAAAGCAAAATCATCTGATCGCAAACTCACACAATCAGCGCGGGAAGCCTGAAAACAGCCGACCACTTGCCGGAAGTGGTGATTATCAAAAGAGGAACCTGAAAAAAGACGATCCTGAATCACTAAGCCCAGCCAAGCTGGCCGCGACGAATAGACAATTTTTCCCTCCCGATTGAGCACAAACAATTCATCCAGACCAATATCACGGTCTACGCTCTGATTCAGCGCGTAGCTTTCAATCAAGGCCTGACGGCTACGGCCAGATGAATCAACAGTTAGGGCCGACTCCACAAGAGTTGCAATGCTGTCAACTTGATCAACCATCCGCTGGCGCTTCTCTAGCACCTTCAGGGAAAGAAGAGAAAGCCCGAGTAGCAATGAAGCTCCAATCCAATAAAGAATCAGAAGCCTACGAACAACAACAGCCGAATCCTTGACGAATCCAGGAAGCTTGATCACGAGAAAGGGCCTCGCTGATCTGACCATTCCTGAATCGAGTGAAGCGCCTGCAGCAATCGACTATAGGCCTGCAATTCAGCATTCACCAGGGCTTCATCCTCGACAGATCGGGCGTCTGCGCCATCGGCCAGACGACTCTTAAGCACTTCGCCAAAACGCATCGCTTCCCTGAGCGCCTGCTGGGCTTCACCTACCGTTTGACGCAGCATCAAGATCTTGTCTTGGGGAAGACTGATCTGTTGCTTAACGAGGCTAATATCGATTTGATTAGAAACATAAAAATCAGGCTTAGCACCTACACTGTCACCTCCCCCTATAGGGGGGAGCGTAAGACGATTCCAGAAGCGGGAGCCGTCCAGTCGGTAATTGATTAACTCCCCGCTGTAAGGACGACCAGTCGCTATCGCATCACGAATGCGCTCAACCTCCTTTGGGTCAGATTCAGGCCCCTGCAAAAAACGACAATTATAGCCAACGGCAAGATCTTTTGAATAGCCAGTTATTGCTGTAAAGGCCTTATTTACGTAAATCAGTGGTTCATCTGGTTGGCGCGTGTCAGCTATTGAAACCCCCACAATGGAATCATCAACCACACTGCCAAAAATGGATAATTCCTGCACTTGGTCAGCCATGCGAGCGGCCAAAGTCGATTCGCGCTGATTAGACTCCAGAAGTTTGCGATTCAACTTTTCAAGCCGACCACTCTGTCCCTTAAACACCGTTGTGGCGGCCAATGATGTCAACCCAAGCAGACCCACATACCCAAACATCCAGCCAAGACTGCCAAAGCCATCAACCCGTAAACCTCTCACAGTGACTTCCTGAATCCCACGCACATCACCGACTTTCCAGTCACGCTTTGGGGAATCAGGATGGGTGTTATGGCAGGTCACACAGGCCTTGCGCATGAGAATGGGAGTCGCCAGACGATAGGTTGAAGTTCCCAGTCCATTACCATCCAGTTTGGTGAAGGTCTTGAGATCAGGTTCTTTGCGAAAGGCCTGGAGCGCCTCCAACTCAAATGCACCAAGCGTCCTAGACATCCGCTTGGCGAAGGGATAATCGGATAGGAATTCATAGGACACACGCCCATCTGAATGAGCATTGTCGAATAATGCTCCTAATTCAATCGATAGGGTTGCTGGAATTGGAATACCACCATGCACATCTCGGTAATTCTCCGAATACACCGCTTGTCCATCAGCAGCCTGGAGGCGAGAGATCACATTGTCGGCGTAATAGGCACGGATTCCGGATGCCAGAGTAGAAATCTCCTCGGCCTGAAGCTGCATCTGCGCCACCGTGGCGGAAGACAAGCTTCGTATAATGACCACGGGCAGTAATAGCAAGCTAGCCAACAACAGCCAGAGCACGAGGTCGCTGCGCAGCCAAGGACTTCGGCCACGGCGAGGCTGACCTCCAGCATCAGGGGCTGGGGTGTCATTAGGGTAGATAGACTTTGCGGATCGTGCCTTCGAGCTGGGCCAACGCGGTGCCAAGTCTGCCCAGGTGCATCTTTGCGCATTTTATGCATCGCCGCGCCACAGCGGTTCGATCCCAGCCTTGACCCTGCCGGGAGGCAGGTGAGAGGATCCTGAAAAAATCCCATGGCCGGCATCCAACTCACTCCCGAAGGCTGGTCTGGATCCTCCAGTGGCGTCTGGAACAGGCGTTCCAATGTGGTGATCGACCGCAAACGCGGCATCGAGGTCGTGGGCAAGAAGCTGATCAATGCCCTGGGCGGTAACGACGTGATCACCGGCGAGCAGGAGGGCGCGCCCGGGGGTGTCGGGCCCAACAAACCCCGTCGCGGCAATCTTCAACTCGGCGATGGCGATGACAGCCTCACGGGCATCAGCCAGCAGGACAACGGGATTAATAACCGTGGTTTCATCTTTATGGGTGCCGGCAACGACAGCATCCTTGGCTCAGGAGGTAAGCACGGAATCCGCAACCGGGGTTACGTCTTCACCCAAGGAGGCGACGACACCGTGGACGTACGCAAGGGGGGTATCCGCGGTGGAGGCTTTGTCGACCTGGGATCGGACAGAGATACCTTCACCGGCTTCGGCGAGCACGTTGTGTATGGCGGTGGTGGCCGGGATACCTTGCTGATTCCAGCCGGCAGCTACGAATTATCGAGACGCAATAGAAATCGGTATGTCATTGAAAAAGGCAAGGAACGCCTAGAAATCTTCGATTTTGAGGTTGTCGGTGCTGTCAATAGCAGGAATAGCCAGCGCATTGACATCGATGAAAGCGGCACCCTGGTGGTCAAGGTTGATGGCAGCATCAACCTCACCTGAACCGTTGGGTGCCAGCCTTTTCCGCCCAGGAATTCAGCTGTGCTGACGAAGAATTTCGGTGCAAGTCGTCACACACTCACCATCATCAAGGGAGCATGTGGTGATGCATTCAAAATAGGCTTCGACAGGGTCCAAGGGCGCATCTACCCCACTAGAGCCCTGCCAGGCGTTGGCCTGGAGTGGAAAGACAGCCGCCCCCTCAACAGGCGTCTGCCCCCCTAGTCCATGGCCGAGATGATCGACGCGGTTCACGGTCATGGCTCTTGCGCGGTGGGATTTTCACGCTATTGCTCACTTCATTT
>JBIKUY010000166.1:0-5134 GCA_044347355.1 Prochlorococcaceae cyanobacterium
GCTGTTTGAGCAGGGATACTCATCCGCAGGTCAAGCTATGTAAAGCGAGTGATGGCTGCACTGCCGCTAAAATGCAACTGCGCCTCGCTGGGGCCTGGACTAATCCAGCCGCCACACCCCTGACTAAAACAAGGGGTCATCACGCAGCCCTGACCCACTGGGCCATTACCCACCGGAGTAACCAAGGAAGTCGATGGAGGGGCGGTTTCGCAAATTCGGCGACCAGGATCGCCGCAAAAGTGCCGATCAACGCGATGGCGACGAGCGACGCAGCGCCGGTGGCGACGACCAAAACCAGAGCGTGTACGACTGGCTGGAACGAGAGCATCAGGAGGAACGGCGCAGCGGGCTCGATCGACGCAGTGGCGTTGCTCGGCGCGGAAGTGTGATCAACCGGCGGGATGAACGGCGCTCGATCCCGTTCTCCGTGGCTCCTCGGGGCGAAGTGAGAACCGAGGACGACCGCCACTGGCACTGCACCCTCTGGGATGTGAGCCGGCGGGGTCTGTGCGTGGTGGCCAATGGCTGCTTCGAGCTGCCCCTGGGCAGCAAACTCGGCATCAAACTCTTTGAAGTGGTGGGCCTGGGAAGCGCGGCCTTCGAGGCCAACCTGCGCTGGTTCGCCAGCGACGAATTCCAGACCTACCTGGGCTTGCAGTTCAGCGAGCCGAGCACCCTGCCCCCGGACACATTCCTGGAGCGCTACTTGCAAACCGACTTTAATGTCTGACCCAGACTCGGGCGCCTGGCTTCTCCAGCTTGAGACCCGCAGCAGGCAGCAAGGATCGGGCATCAGCCAACCGGATCTGACTGACTGCTGGCGGCTGGTGGACCTCTGGGATCGCCTGGCCAGCCCTCAGGCGGCCCAGGCCCGCTTGCTGCAAGGGCTACAGGCCAAGCTGGAGGTGCAACTTGTGGCGCCTGCCGGCGGCCTGTGGTTGCGCAACAGCGTGCGGCTGGGAGTCTTGGAGCTGGCCTTTCACGGACCCGGTTGGCTCCAGGGCCGCAGGCCCCTCTTGCGCTTTCGCTTCGAAGCGATCCAGCTCAGCCTTGGCAGCTGGCGCCTCTGGCAGCAGAGCCTGCCCGCTCCCGCGCCGCACAGGGCACCGTTCTTTGCCCTGATCGCCACGGGCAGCGACGAGCAGGGACGCTGGCTGCTGGCCCGGGGGCGGGGGGGCGGCCTGGCCCGCTGGCGTTGTCCCTAGAGCGCCCGGGCCGTGCGCACCTGCCGGGCCAGCAAGGTGTAGAGGTAATCGGGGTCGCGATAGTGGCCGGGAAGGCAGTGGTGCAGGGTGGCCAACCGCTGCCAGCACACCGTGCGTCGCACCTTGGCCACCGTCTTGCCCTCTTGAATCAACAGGCGCAGAGCCTTGCAATAGAGCGGGTAATTGGCTTCGAGCTCGGCAATCGTGAGGCTGGGAGCCTCCAGTGAACGGCTGCTGGTCATGGCGCGAATTCCTGAGCTGCGACAGGCGCGAACGGGCTGGACTGGAGCCCTCGCCACTCTCGGCCGACGGGGGCGGAAGCGATCCCCCCGTCTGGGGACAATTTCGAAGGCATCTTGAATGTGAGCCTGCCTGGCGCAGGAAAGCGGAAGGAAACCTGGAATTGGACATCGCCCGCGATCGGTTCGGCCGCCGAAAATGAAGAATGGGGGAATGGGGAGTCAGCAACGTCGGCCTGTCAGGAGCAGCAACCGGGCGACATCAGGAGCAGCCGGCGCTCGCACCGGTGCCACGTCGCATTCCCGTGCAAACTCACCAGCCGACAACGGATCATCTCCGCATTTCGATCAAGTTCATCCCGCCATTGATGATCTGGAGCACCACGGTGTGCTGTTGCGCCAGGTGATCCAGCAGGCCGAGATCGGCATGGGGCTGTTGCTAGCCGACAGCGGCCAGATCATCGCCGCCAACCCCGCCCTCTGCCACATCCTGGGCCGCAGTGAATCGGTGCTCAAGGACGACAACTGGCTGGAGCTGTTGGCCGCTGTGCCCGTGGAGCCCGACGGCCCCGAGGGCCTGGTCATGCAGCACTGCATCGCCCACCAGCGGCCGGATCAGAGCCAGATCTGGCTGCGCTATTCAATCCGTGCACTGCTGGCGAACGACAACCACTGCAACCTGCTGCTGCTCCAAGCTGAGGACATCAGTGAACAGCGCCAGGCCTCAGCCCTGGCCCAGCAGGAGCACGAGTTGCTCTATACCCTGCTCACCCACATTGACGCCTCTATTTATATCAAAGATCGCCAGGGCCGCTATCTTTACGCCAATCCAGCAACCTTGGCTAATCTTGGCGTTGCGGCTCAGGGCCATCCCAGCATTCTTGGGCTCACGGATTACGATCTCTTACCGCTAGAGATTGCCGAACAACTTCAGCAGTTCGACCGCCAGGTGCTGGAGCATGGTGGCCCCCTGCGCCGCGAGGAGCGGCTACCTAAATCCGATGGAAGCCAAGGGATCTTTCTCTCTGAAAAAATGGTGTGCGGCCAACAGGATGGCGCTGGTTTTCTGCTGGGATTCTCCTCCGAGATCACCGAATTACGTCGGGCCACAGAACAACTGGAGGCCTCGGAGCTGCAGTTCCCGCTGCTGGCCGAAAACTCCGGCGAGGTGATCTTCCTGCTCAGCAGCGTGGGCATGATCCGCTGGGTTTCCCCCTCCCTCACGCCCACCCTGGGTTGGCTGCCCGAGGAATGGATCGGCAGATCTGGAACCGATTTTCTGGTGCACAGGGGTGAGACTGACGAGTACAGGTCGAACCTTGCACAGCTGCAGGAGGGCAACCCGCTGGTGATTGCCCGGGATCAGGTGGTTGCCCGGGATGGCTCGATTCACTGGGTGGAAACGGCTGCCAGCCTGTTCATCAACGGGGCCGGCGAGGCGGATGGCACCGTGGCGCGCTTGCGGCTGGTGGATGACCAGGTGGAAGCCGAAACGAAACTCCGACACAGCGAGGAGCGCTATCGCCTGCTATCCGAAAATGCCCGCGACGTGATCTGGACGATCACCGCCGATGGGGAGATCAGCTACGTGAGTCCATCGGTGCAGACGCTGCGAGGGATCAGCCCGGAGCAAGCGATCGCCCAATCCCTCGAGCAGATCCACCCGGCCGCATCCCGGCGCCAGGTCCAGGGCTACCTCCAACAGGTGGCCAGGGAGTGCCGCCGTGGGCGCAAGCCCCAGGCCTTCCGGGCTGAGCTGGAGTATTTCTCAGCGGATGGCTCCACCATCTGGTGTGACGTGCTGGCCCTGCCGGTGCTCAATGACGACGGCAGCCTGCGCTATGTGCTCGGCACCAGCCGTGACATCACCGAACGCAAGCGCTACGAGCAGCAGTTGGATCTCACCAACCAGCAGCTCCATGCCCTGGCCAGCACCGACAGCCTGACCGGCGTCTGTAATCGCCACCGACTGCAACTGATGATTCAGCAGTTGATCAGCACAAGTGCGATCAGCGGCGAACCCGTCGCGATGATTCTCTGCGACATCGACCACTTCAAGCAGGTCAATGACCGCCACGGCCATAACGTGGGCGACCTTGTGCTGGTGGAGTTCTGCCAACGGGCACAGCGCTGCCTGCGCAGCAGCGACCGGCTAGGGCGCTGGGGGGGAGAAGAGTTCCTGATCCTGGTGCCCCAGGGCACGGCGAGTGGGGCTGCGGTGCTGGCGGAAAAAGTGCGCAGGGCAATAGCCGACGAGCCCTTCGATCAAGTGGGATCGGTGACGGCAAGCTTCGGGGTAGGGCAACGCAAACCGAACGAGTCGTTTGCCACCTGGTTTCAGCGGGTTGACAGCCTGCTTTACAACGCCAAGGCCGCCGGGCGCGACCTGGTGATGGTGGAGCAGGGTTAAAGCTGAACCATGCCGCAACGCATGCCCTTGAGCACCGCCTGCAGGCGGTTGTTCACGTCGAGGGTTTTCAGCAAACGCTTGGTGTAGGTGCGGGCGGTTTCCTCACTCACCACCAGCTGCTCGGCGATGTCGCGGTCGCTGAGGCCACTGGCGAGCAGGTCGAGCACCTCATATTCACGCCTGGTGAGCCGCGGACAGCTCAGGTAGGGCAAGTTGCCTGAACGCAGCGACGGGCTTCGGTAGCTGTGGTGTCCCATCACCGCCATCACCGCCGCCTGCAGGGGCCGCTGGTCGCCGATGAAATCGGCCTCCGCCACCACCGCCTCCAGCCAGGGGGCATCCACGTACTGGGCCGGGATCACATCCCCCAGGGCGAGCACCACCACCTTGAGAACCGGCTGCGACTCCCGGGCCTTGCGGGCCAGCTCAAAGCCGCTGCCGCTCTCCAGATAGTCGGTACAGATCAACAGTTCGTAGGGCTCCTGAGCGAGGTAGGCCAGGCAAGTGGGCTCATCGGTGACGGCGCAGCCGATGTGGGTGCGGTCCTGGAAGCTCTCGCACACCGCCCGCAGCAGGAAGCGGCCCTTCATGGCGATCGCCACCTTGCCGCTGATGGCCACCGACAACAGCACCTGGTCGAGGGTGGTGCCCTCCAGGCTGCCGAGAAAGGGGGTGAGGTCCACTGAACCGCCTCCTGCCATGCAGGGGTGTGCCCTGGATCCTGCTCCAGCACCAGCCCCGCCCGGGGGCCCGGCGCCCAATTACCCCCATTTGGGGACGTTTTCGAGCCTTTCTCAGCAGATGCGCGGCAACAGTTCCCCACTGGTGGGCAGCAACAGCCGCTCCGTGCCCAGGGGGGTGCGCAGCAGCACCCGTGGCGCCAGGCCGGCAGGGAGATCAGCGGCCGTGCCGATCCGAGCGCCACCGCCAGGGGCCAGCACCGCCAGGGCGGCCTCCAGCTGCTTAGGCGGCACGATCGCCAGAAACCGCCCCTCGTTGGCCAGGTGCAGCGGTTCGAAGCCGAGCAGGTCGCACACCCGCGCCACCGGCTCGATCACCTGCACCGCCCCCTCCTCCACCCGCAGCTCCAGGCCCGCTCCCTCCGCGAGCTCCTGCAGCGCACTGGCCAGCCCCCCCCGGGTGAGGTCGCGCAAGCAGTGGGGGGTGACCCCCGCCCGCAGCAGGGCCTCCACCTGGGGCCAGAGGGGGGCGCAGTCGCTCAGCACCGGCGGCTGCAGATCCAGGCCGTGGCGGGCCGCCAGGATCGCCACCCCGTGGCG
>JBIKUY010000044.1:0-10076 GCA_044347355.1 Prochlorococcaceae cyanobacterium
GCCGCTTCCTCAGCAGCTGCTGGCGTTGAAGGGAATCGGCTAGACAGGACAACAGCCGAACAGGCCACAACGCGCCCATCCGGCCATTGGCTGATCAGCAGCGAAGCCCAACTCCAGAAGCCCAACTCCAGAAGCCCAACTCCAGAAGCAAGGAATGCAGGGAGATGGGCCTGGCTGAACTCAGACGAAGGCGTACTCGTACTCCTCCATCTCCTCCCAGTCGTCGGAAGCAAGTGCTTCGATCCCCTCGAACAGCACCTCTTCGCCAATGCGGTCGACGATGTCGCGCAGGGAAGGGAACAGGAAGTGGTTCTCCTCGGCGTACTGGGCGCTGAACAAGCCCTTCTCACCCCAGAAAAAGCGGTCGGTGGTGTGCTCGTTACGGCGCACATTGAGCAGCGCCGGCGGAACCAGCGCCTGTTCAGCGATGTAGCGGCGGGCGGCAGTGACGGGCTTGTGGGAGCCAGTCTCCAGGTTGAAGGTGGCCACGTGGGCCAGCACTCGCTGGCCGGCAAGACGGCGGCGGCTGATCCGCTTGCGCTTCTTTGACATAGCAGGACTCCCGGAGGCGGGAGGATCGAGGGGGACGAGGAGAAGCGGGGTGAACCGCCAGCTGACGAAGGGCCCTGCGGGACCCTTCGCGAAACAACTCCCAACCAACTGGTGCCGACGGTGCCGTAGGTCAACGACGCGTTGGCGATGCACCGAAAAAGCGGCACATCGACCCAGCAGTGAGGGGCTGAGCAGGCCCGGGAAACCCGTCACCTGAACACACCTCTGCTGTAGCCTTAGTTGAACAAAAGCGCAACTACAGGCTTCACATTGCTGACCGTGGACCCCGCGGCGAACGCCGTGGTAGTGGTCGATACGGAACATCTTAAGACTTTTTTCCTGATCTGGCTCAGGTCATTCAGAATTGATTTCGGCCTCGGCAGGCCACGCTGCACCGAACGCTCAGATGCCAGTCTCAAAGAGGTTTCTGAGCCTGGTGACATTTCAGCTGGCCCAGTTCGCCGACCGCAGCGACGTGACATCCGTCGTGGTGTATGTCACCGAATCCGGCGCTGCAGGAGCACCGGATCTGATTCCGGTGGGTCATTGGCCAAGTGCCAGCCGGACGCTTCCCGCCCTCACCAGCAACAGCGATCTCCGCCAACCTGCGGAACGCCGCCGCTGGTTGGCCATGCGCCAGGGGGGAGTTCTGCTGGGGGCGCTGCTGGTGGAAACCACCGAACTGCCCTGGCCCGAGCCCCTGCAACAGCGGCTTCAGGCCGTGAGTCATTGCCTCACTGAAAGTCTCTGCCTCGACCTGGAACACCACCAGCTGCAGCTGCGCCTGCATCAGCAGCGGGACCAGTTGAAGGTGCTGGTGCATCAGCTGCGCAATCCGCTGGCAGCGCTGCGCACCTTCGGCCAGTTGCTGTTGCGCAGGCTGGAGCACGATCCCCGTAACCGTCCGCTCGTGGAGGGCCTGCTGCAGGAGGAACACCAGCTGCAGCGCTATGTGGATGCGATCGATGCCCTCGACCGGCTTGAACCCGCCATCTCTCCGGCTGGGGAGTCGAGCCCACTGCTGCTTCCCCCAAGCCTGGGCAATGACAGCGAACAGCCGCTGTCTGACCTGCTCCAGCCCCTGCTGCAACGTGCCAACGCCACCGCCGCCCTGCAGGGCCGCCCGTGGCACGGCCCCGAGCAATTGCCCCAGTGGCACGGGGATGCCGGCAGTGTGGCGGAGATCCTGGCCAACCTGCTGGAGAACGCCTTCCGCTACAGCCGCACCGGCGTCGCCGTAGGCCTGCACGTGGCTGCGGCTCCAGACGGGGGGTGGGAGCTCTGCGTGTGGGATGGCGGGGAGTCGATCGCCCCAGAGGAGCGCGAACGGATCTTTGAGCCCGGAGAACGGGGGCTCAGTAGTGCCGATCTGCCCGGCTCGGGACTGGGCTTGGCCCTGGCATTGCAGCTGGCCCGCCAACTGGGCGGCGACCTGCGGCTGGAGCCATCCCCGGCGCGGTTGGCGCAGGGGTTGCCGGAGCAAGGCAACGCCTTCCTGCTCAGGCTGCCCCCAGACTCAACGCCAGCCCCATGAGCAGCAGGGCCAGGGTTTCCGTCCATTCCACACTGGCTCCATAGCTATCTCCGCTGTGGCCGCCCAACCGACGCCCGAGCCACCAGGGCACCCAGCAGGCGGGGAGGGAACCGAGCAGGCCAAGCCACCGCCCGGCCAGGGAAACGGGCAGCAGCCAACCGAATGGAACCAACACGGCCAGAGCCAGCCCTGCGGGCCGCAGCTCCCGGCCGATCCCCTGCCAATAGCGCCGGTGGAAAGCCGCGCTGCCCTCGCGGCGCAGATAGGGGTGGCATTGCATCGCCAGCAGCGGTGACAGTCGGCCCCAGAACGCGGCCCACATCATCAGCAGCCCCCCCAGTAGCGGCGGCGCCGGCAGCAGGCAAACCAGGGCAGCGCCGCGCAACAGGGCCAGCTGCAGAGCAGCCTGCACCGCCGCGGCGCCCACCCGGCTGTCGGCCATCGCTTCCAGCCGGCGCCGTGGGCCCGCGGCCAGACCATCGGCGGTGTCCAGGGCTCCATCGTGATGAAGACCACCGGTGAGCCACAGACCCAGGGCCATCACTAGAGCCAGCCGGGCCGCTGCGGGAAGCCAGCCGGCGGAAAGCCACCACATCAGCCCCTGCAAGCCACCTAAGAGCAAGCCCATCCAGGGAGCAAAGCGGGCGATCCGCTCAAAGCGGGGCTGGGGCCAGGGCCAGGCCGGCAGCACGGAATAGAAGATCCAGGCGCCCGCCAGATCGCGCAGCCAAGCAGGCGCCCCGGCCGCGTCATCGCCACCGGCGGCATCGGGGAAGCGGGGACGGGAAATGGGAGCCAGGCGACCTCTAGCGTCAGCGCAGCACCGCTGCGGACCCATCAGCTTTTCACCCCAGGGGGCCGGCCCGCTGCCCTTCAGCTTCCAGGTCACAGCCCAGTGTCCCCACACCCGGGCCCGCTGCGGCTGCTTTCACACACCCCACGGGCCGGTGCACACCCCCCGCTTCATGCCGGTGGGCACCCTGGCCACGGTGAAAGGGGTGACCACCGACCAGCTGGCCAGCACCGGCGCCGAGATGGTGCTGGCCAACACCTACCACCTGCACCTGCAGCCGGGCGAGGAGATCGTGGCCGACGCCGGCGGGCTGCACCGCTTCATGGCCTGGGATGGGCCCCTGCTCACCGACTCCGGCGGCTTCCAGGTGTTCAGCCTCGGCGCCATCAACCGCATCAGCGACGACGGCGTGGTGTTCCGCTCGCCAAGGGACGGCCGCCGCATCGATCTGACCCCTGAGCGCTCGATGGCGATCCAGATGGCCCTGGGCGCCGATGTGGCCATGGCCTTCGACCAGTGCCCGCCTTATCCGGCCAGCGAGGCGGATGTGGCCGCCGCCTGCCGGCGCACCCACAGCTGGCTGGAGCGCTGCATCGCCAGCCACACCAGGGCTGACCAGGCGCTGTTCGGCATCGTGCAGGGCGGCTGCTACCCGGCGCTGCGCGCCGAATCCACCCGGGTGGTTGCCGCCATGGGACTGCCCGGCATCGCGGTGGGTGGCGTGAGCGTGGGCGAGCCGGTGGAGGAGATGCACCGGATCGTGCGCCAGGTGGGGCCGCTGCTGCCCGAAGCGGTGCCCCATTACCTGATGGGGGTGGGCACCCTGCGGGAGATGGCGATCGCCGTGGCCAACGGCTTCGATCTGTTCGACTGCGTGCTGCCCACCCGCCTGGGACGGCACGGGGCGGCCCTGGTGGGCGGTGAGCGTTGGAATCTCAAGAACGCCCGCTTCCGCCACGACCACAGCCCCCTCGATCCCAGTTGCCCCTGCCCGGCTTGCCGCAACCACAGCCGGGCCTACCTGCACCACCTGATCAAGAGCGAGGAAATGCTCGGCAAGATCCTGCTCAGCCTGCACAACATCACCCAACTGGTGCGCTTCACCACGGCGATGGGCCAGGCGATCCGCGAGGGCTGTTTTGCAGAGGATTTCGCTCCCTGGGAGCCGGGCTCCAGGGCCGCACACACGTGGTAGCGTCCGGCTCACGCGACACGTGAGTTCCGGGATGGCCGCCTTCGCCCTGCAGACCCTGGCCCAGTTGCCCGAGGCCTACCAGGCCTTTGCGCCCCTGGTCGACATCCTGCCGATCATTCCCTTCTTCTTCCTGCTGCTGGCCTTTGTGTGGCAGGCATCAGTGGGTTTCCGCTGATTAGCGGGCTTGCGCTGATCCCGGAGGTTCCGGTGGCCCCTGGAGCAGAGGCTGGGGTCAGCCTTCTTTGAGCACCGCCCAGGCGAAGGCCGGCAAAGCAAGCATCCGACGCCACCGGCTGGGTTCCTGCCAGAGGCGATACAACCATTCAATCTGCAGGGCTCCCATCCAGCGGGGAGCCCTTTTTTTGACGCCGGCCCACACGTCGAAGCTGCCGCCCACGCCCATCCACAGGCCAGCGCTGCGGCCGGGCAGATCGGCGATCCAGGTCTCCTGACGGGGCACACCGAGGGCCACCAGCACCAGATCAGGCCGAACGTCGAGCAGCTGCCGCTCCAGACCCGGCCAAGATTCCCCGCTCTGGTAGCCATGGGCGGTGAAGGCCAGCTGCAGGGTCGGGATCTCAGCGCGCAACCGCTCGATCAGAGCCTCCATCACCACGGGCGAAGCCCCCACCAAGGCCACCCGCCACCCACGCACGGCCCCGTGTTCCAGCAGGCGCCAGGCCAGCTCGATCCCCGGACTGCGCCGCACCCGCAGCCCCTGGCGTCCCAGGGCCCAAACCACCCCGGAGCCATCGGGGATGACCAGCCCGGCCTGGGAGATCGCCTCGGCCAGCTCGGGCTGGGCCAGGGCCGCCATGGTCATCTCAGCATTGAGGGTCACAATTTGTCCGCCGCCGCGCTTGTGCAGGGCCAGGGCAGCGGCGAACACATCCCCGCAGGCATCCACCGGAACCCCCAGCACGGTGGTGCGGCGGTCGGTTGCCATTGCTGCCATCGGGGATACGGCGGAGGGGGAGAATCTATGTCTGGCGATGTTTTGGTTTTCCTTAGGGATAACCAGCCATCCCTGTCCACCACCCCAAGCCGATGCCGCCTTCCGAGATGGCCAGCGCCCCCGCACCCCCACCAGCCATCCTGGCTGATCCCCAGGGCCGGGCCTGGACTGTGCTGCAGGAGCTCGACCGCCAGATCGAGGCCGTGGTGATCAGCCGCCAGCACCCGATCACCGGTCTGCTGCCAGCCAGCACTGCCCACACGGTGCACGGCAACTATGGCGATGCCTGGGTGCGCGACTGCGTGTACTCGATTCAGTGCGTCTGGGGCCTTGCCCTGGCCCACCGGCGCCTGCGCGGCGCCAGCCGGCGGGTGTTCGAGCTGGAGCAGCGGGTGTTGCAACTGATGCGCGGCCTGCTCAATGCCATGGCCCGCCAGGCCTCCAAGGTGGAGCGCTTCAAGCGCAGCCTGCACCGGCTCGACGCGATCCACGCCAAGTTCGACACCGGCAGCGGCAACCCGGTGGTGCCCGACGACGGCTGGGGCCATCTGCAGCTCGACGCCACCGGCCTGTTCCTATTGCAGCTGGCCCAGCTCACCCGCGCCGGCCTGGTGGTGGTGCGCTCCAACCATGAGCGCGACTTCATTCAGAACCTGGTGTACTACGTGGCCCAGGCTTACCGGATTCCGGATTACGGCATCTGGGAGCGGGGCGACAAGGGCAACCACGGGCTGCCGGAGCGGAACGCCAGTTCGATCGGCCTGGTGAAAGCCGCCCTGGAGTCCCTGGAGGGCCTGGATCTCTACGGACCCCACGGCGACGGCAGCTGCTGCCTGGTGATTCCCCACGACGCGATCGTGCGGCTGCGCCGGGCCCTCGATGCTCTGCTGCCGCGGGAATCGGCGAGCAAGGAGGTGGACGCCGCCTGCCTGTCGGTGATCGGCTACCCGGCCTGGGCCGTGGAGGATTCCCAGCTGGCGGAGCGCACCCGCACCAAGATCCGCGCCCAGCTGGGCGGCGGCTACGGCTACAAGCGCTTCCGCCGCGACGGCCACCAGACCGTGGTGGAGGACCACAACCGGCTGCACTACGAGCGAGAGGAGCTGGCGCAGTTCGAGCACATCGAATGTGAATGGCCCCTGTTCTGGGCCTACGAACTGATCACCGCCTGCTGCGAGGAGCGCTGGCAGGAGGCCCGCCAATGGCGACAGCGGCTGGCGAGTGTGAGCGTGAATGTGGACGGTGTGGCCCTGCTGCCTGAGCTCTACCTGGTGCCGGAGTCGCTGGTGGCGGCAGAGCGCCTGCAACCGGGCAGCCAACCGCGACAGGCCAACGCCAATGTGCCCCTGCTCTGGACCCAAAGCCTCACCTGGCTGGGGGATCTGCTGCTCGCCGGCCTGATCACCCCAGCCGATCTCGACCCCAGTGGCCGTCGCCGGCCCGAGCCCCCCGGGGCAGAGGTGGTGCTCGTGGCCCTGGTGCCCGGCACGGAAGCCATCGCCGCTGCCTTACGCCAACGGGACCTCCCCTGCAGCAACGATCACGATGCGCGACAGGCCTTCTCGATCGGCAGTCCCCAACAGCTGGCGAGCTGCCTCAACCAAGTGGGTGCCAACCCCAGGCTGGGCCTCAGCGGCCATCCGCCGGTGCGCATGGAAACGCTGGCAACCGCCCGGCTCTACCGCCGGCCCCTGCCCGCCGGGGAGGCACAGGAACGGCTGGCCTTCCTGCCGGCCGTGCTCGAGGAAGGCACCTTCTACTTGGCTGATGATCCGGAGCAACTGGTGGATGCGGTGGTGGCTGAACTGCGGCTGCTGCGACGCCACTGGCGTGGGCAGGGGGCGCCGCTTCTGCTGATTCCCATCCCCGAAGCCCCCTTCAACGCCAATCCGGAGCCCTTTCTCAGCCTTGCTGAGCAACTGCGCAGCGGTGAGATCGACGGCGTGCCGGTGCAGCTGGGCCCCCTGGCCGCACTGGCAGACCAAGCTGCCTGGGTGGACCTGCCGCCAGCGGCCACCATCCCAACCGCCCCCAACAACCCGCTGCCCCTGCCCCTGCAGGAGAGCCGCAGCGAGCCGCCACTCTCCGCCGCCGAAGAACAGGCTCTCGAGCGCGACGACCTCAGCACCACGGATTTAGCCGAACGGCTCTGGGGCAGCACATCCCTGGCGGAGCAAGCTGAGGTACTGGAGCAGCTTGGTCGGCGCCTGGGCAACGGGGCGATGCTCACCGGCCCGGACAGCGGCGAACCCGTGGCGCTGCGGAGCCTGCTGGAGGAGGTGTACCGACGGGCGCTCAGCGCCGGCGACTGGGACGTGGTGCGGCGGATGGCCGGCCAGCTGGAGCTGGTGCATCCCCAATTGGAGGATGCCCTCACCGATTTGCTTGTGCGCCAGAAGCAGGTGGTGGTGGGCCGCAACTACACCGCCGATTCCCTGATCAGCGCACCGCTGGACAGCGGCTCGATCGCAGCGATGATCCGGCGCTTCAGCGGCGAAGACGGCCGCGAATGGATGCTGCAGCAGGAACTGCTTCTGGCCCTCGATGGCGTTGCTCGGCACGAGCCCAGGCTGCTGAGTGGCGGCCTCACCCTGCAGCTGGGGCAGTTGCTGCTGCTGCTCACCAGTGAGCTGGCCGCCGAACACCAGCTCAATCCGATCGACGCCTTCGAACAACTCTGCCAACAGCCACCCCATGCGATCCGGCGCCGCTTGCGGGCCGTACTGGCCGATGGTGACCATGCCCGGGCGGCCCTCCAGCGCAACGAGCAACTGCACCTGAGCGGCCGGGTGCACTGGACCGTACCCGATCCGCAGGAGGAGCTGCCTAGGGGCGCCTGCTGGTTGCAGCAGCGCATGCGGCTGGGAGCGCTGGGGCGGGTGCCGCGTGACTTCTACGCCGGGGTGTGGGAGCTGCTACACCACTGCCGCGGCATCGTGATCGGCGACAAGCTGGAGAAGCGCAACCGGCTGGAGAGTGCCCCCCTGCTCAGCGAAAAGACCGCCGGCGAGCGCAACTTCGCCTCGCTGGTGGATCACCTGCTCAGCAAGATCGAGGCCCCGGAATACCGCCAGCTCTGCACCGAAACCCTGATCACCCTCATGGCCTTTGTCGAGGCCAATCCCCAGGTGCGCTTCGACGACGACCTGGCCCTGGATGTGGTGATCGGCCACGCCGTGCGGGTGGGCTGGCAGCAGCAGCACCCCGAAGTCCCCGCTGAGGACTACGGCCAGCACAAGGCCGATGCCTGGGATCGCTTCTACCGAGCGTCCCCAGCCGCCTGCCGGCGCTGGCAGCTGCAGGCCCTGCGGGAGCTGAGTGAACTGGAGTGAATAGGCTGAGCGGCTGGTTTCAGATCGGCTGCTCCAGACTCATGCACAGGCTGGGCTGCTCCACGCACTGCTCGATCAGGTCGGCCAGCAGCAGGGCCCGCGAGGCTTGCAGGCCGTCAACGGCCGGCGACTCTTCGCCGCGCACGCAAGCCAGGAAGTGCTCGAGCTCTGCGTAGAGGGGCTCGATGGAGGTGGTGCTCACCTCTTCAATCACGCCGTCGGAGCGGTACACCAATTCGCCGTGATCAGCGCTCACCGACTGGTGGGAACGCCGGTGGATGTGCAGGGTGCGGTTGAGGAAATCTGTCTCAACCAGGCTGCCGCGGCAGTGGGCGCTGAGGCTGCGGATCTTGCGATGGGCCATCTTGCTGGCCGTCAGGCTGGCCACCACACCGTTGGCGAAAGCCAGGGTGGCATTCACGTAGTCGATCGGGCCCTCGGCGCTGCGGCCGCCCGCAGCCGCCAGGCGCACCACCGGCGCACCAGCCAGCTCCAGAACCAGGTCGATGTCGTGAATCATCAGGTCGAGCACCACCGAGACGTCGTTGGCCCGATCGGGATTTGGGCTATGGCGGCGGGCTTCCAGCACCACCACTTCCTCGCCTGCCAACACCTTGAGCAGCTCGCGAAAAGCGGGGTTGAAGCGCTCGATGTGTCCCACCTGCAGCAGCACCCCGGCCCGCTCGGCGGCATGGATCAGGTCTGTGGCCTCTTCCTGGCTGGCGGCGATCGGCTTTTCGATCAGCACATGCCTGCCCGCCTGCAGGCAAGCCAGACCCACCCGATGGTGCAGGAGGGTGGGCACGGCGATGCACACCGCGTCCACCTGCGGCAGCAGCTGGGCGTAGTCAGCAAACCAGCGGCAACCGAATTGCTCGGTGGCGAGACGTCCGCGGCTCGGATCCGGATCGGCCACGCCGACCAGTTCGGCGTCTTTGATCAGGCTGAGCACCCGAGCGTGATGCCATCCCATGTTGCCGATGCCGATGACCCCCACGCGGACCGGGTTCATGGCAAGGCACCTAAACAGCGGATTATCGGTGATGCATGACCGCTGCAACGGCCCTGAGGACCAATCAGCTGTCCGGGCCACCGCGCCGGTCGATCTGCACCTGCTCGATCTGCACCCGCTCGATCCGCGGCCCATCCATCGCCAGGATCTGGAACTGATACCCCTTCCAGCGCAGGCCTTCACCCGGGGCCGGGATGTGTTGCAAACGCTCCAACATGAAGCCAGCAAGGGTGTGATGCCCTTCCGCCTCCGGCAACTGCATCGGCAACTGACGGTTGAGCTCAACGATCTCCAGGTCGCCGGCCACCGACCAGCGCCCCGTGTCCAAGCTGATCAGATCGGTATCCGGTTCGAGAGGATTGTCGTCATCGCCGACGATCTCGCTGGTGAGGTCGGCCACGGTGACCAGACCCTCCGTGCCACCGTGTTCATCCACTACCACCAGCAGGGGCTGACCGCTGCGGATCAAGGGGAGCAACTCAGCCAGGGAACTACTCTCCTGCACCCGGGCCACCGGGCGGATATAGGGCTGCAGGGCGGAATCGGGCTGCAGTAAGCCACTGGCGATGGGATCGGCCAGATGACGCAGATCAAGCAGGCCGCGCACATCATCAAGGGAGCGGCCGATCACCGGGAAGCGGGCATGGGCGGTGTCGTGCACGGCCCGCATCAGCTCCGAAAACGTTACCTCCACCGGCAGGGT
>JBIKUY010000371.1:0-2722 GCA_044347355.1 Prochlorococcaceae cyanobacterium
CATCACCTCGCGCACAAGGGTGTCGCGCAGGGAGAACACCCCTTCGAGGATGTTGCGCTCATCAGGCATCAGACCTGTAACGCTTCCGGTTTCGATCAGGCTCTCCAATTCGCCGGCTGAGAGGGCAGGCACCAGTTCATCCCAATTGCGTGGCAAACCCAGCAGGTGCAGCAACAGGGAGGCCATGCGCTCCACCAGGCTGAGCAGGGGGGCGAGCGAGCGGCTGAGGGCATCCAGCAGGGGGGCCAGACTGAGCGCTGAGCGCTCCGGGCGGTGGAGCACCCAGGCCTTGGGCGCCAGCCCGCCCAGCAGGGTGGCCAGCAGGGCCATCAGCAGAAAGACGACCAGATCCAGCGCTGCCTGGGGCATCCTCTCCGCCCAGGACCAGCTCAGCCGCTCGGCCACACCGCGACCGGCCCAGCCCAGAGCCACCAGGGCCAGCACCATGCCCAACTGGGTGGCCACCAGGGCCCGTCGCAGGCGGCGCTGCAGCTTGGCCACTGCCTCGGCGCCTGGCAGGCCGTCCTCCACCATTTGCTGCACCCGGCTGGGCCGCAGCCGAATCAGTGCCATCTCACCGGCCGAGAAGAAGGCCAGCAGGGCGATCAGAACGGCCAGCACCAACAGCTGGATCACAGCTCCCCTGACCGGTCAGGACTCACGGCAGAGCGAGGGGCGGCAGACGCAATAGCCCGAGGGGAGGCCGGCGCCGAGAGGGGCGAGAGCATGGGTGGGCGGGATGTCCGGAATAACAGCTTGCTGCCTGGATTATCGGCCGACTCCCCACCGGTACATACCCGGGCTAAACCGGAGCCAGACGCCGCCAACAGAATGCCGAGGGGCGACGGACTGCAGATCCGCCCACTCAACCGGCGCGACATCGAGGTAGTGACCGGCTGGGCCCGGGCGGAGGGATTCACGCCGGGGCTGGGGGATGTGGCGATCTACCGCCACACCGATCGCCAGGGACTGTGGCTGGGCTGGCTGGCTGGGGAGCCAGTGGGCTGCATCGCTGGTGTTCGCTACAACGCCGCCTACGGGTTCATGGGCCTGTTCCTGGTGACCCCCGAGCAGCGCGGAAAGGGGTTTGGCGTGGCCCTCTGGCGCCACGCCCTTGAGCACCTCAGCGATCTGCCCTGCATTGGCCTGGAGGCAGCGCCGGAACGGATTGCCGACTACTCCGGCTGGGGCTTCGAACCGGCCTCCGTCACCACCCGCTGGCAACTGATCCATACCGGAGAGACGGCAGCAGCTCTGGCCGGCGGCCCCTGCTCCGGCAGCAGCAACCCTGGCGGCGCGGGGCTGGCGCTGATGGCGGGAGCAGCCATTCCCGCAGAGGCCGTGCAGTGCTACGACGCTCAGCGGGAACCCAGCCCCAGGCCCCATTTCCTGGCCGACTGGCTGGGCCACCCGGCCGGCAGTGTGCAGGCCCTGATCGACGGCAATGGCCGCTGCCATGGCTTCGGCCGGATCCGGCCCTGCCTGCTGCGCCAGGGCGAAGGCTGGCGGATCGGGCCCCTGCTGGCCGACAGCGCGGATCTGGCCAACCAGCTGCTGGGCGGCCTGATCGCCAGCCACCCCGGCGTGGTGCTGATCGACGCGCCCGATGCCAACGCCGCCGCTGCGCCCCTGCTGCGCGAGCTCGGCTTCCGGCCCCTGTCGCGCACCCAGCGGATGTACCGCGGGCCGCGGCCCGTGGTGCCGTTCAACGAGGTGTTCGGCCTGGCGTGCTTGGAGCTGGGTTAGGCCGCCGTGCCAACCGCGCAGAGCTCCTCGCTCACCTGCCAGAGGCGGCGGCGCTGCTCGGCATCGAGGGCCGCCGGCGCCACCCGCGCCTCGGTGGGCCAACCACGCATGCCCCCCAACTGATCGGGCCCGTAGTGCCCACCGGGACTGACGTCAGACGCGGTGGCGGCATGGAGCTGAGGAAGGGCTCCCTGGGCTGCGCTCTGGAACAGCGGGGTCATCAACCGGTAGGCCAGCGCCTCCCCCCAGGAGCCGCTGGCCGCCACCGAAGCCGGCTGCAGGTTGGTACGGGCCACCCCGGGGTGGGCCGCCAGGGACATGACTCCCGCCGCCTCAGCCTCGAGCCGCTGCTGGAGCTCCAGGGCAAACATCACATTGGCCAGCTTGCTCTGGCCATAGGCCTGCCAGCGGTCGTAGCGACGTTCGCCCTGGAGGTCGTCAAAGTTGATGCGCCCGAAATACTGGGCACCGGAGGTGACGGTGACTACCCGGGCATCGGCCCGGCCACGCAGCAGCGGCAGCAGGGCATGGGTGAGGGCGAAATGACCCAGATGATTGATGCCGAACTGGCGTTCAAAGCCATCACGGGTGAGGCTGCGGGGTAAACCCATCACCCCGGCATTGTTGATCAGCAGATCGAGTCGTCCATAGCGGTCCTGCAGCTGACGGGCCGCTTCCTGCACCGAAGCGAGGTGAGCCAGATCCAGCTCCAGCAGATCGATCGCGGCTCCAGCTCCGGCCAGCAGCCGCTGGCGAGCATGCTCGGCCCGCTCCAGCGACCGGCAGCCCAGAATCACCGTGGCACCCTTGGCCACCAGGGCCCGGGCCGTCTCCAGGCCAAGGCCACTGTTGCCACCGGTGATCAGCGCCAGCCGACCGGTCTGATCCGGGATGTCGGCGGCTGTCCAGGGCATGACTCCGTCGCGAGAAGGTGCCACCGTAACGATGGCCTCAAGGGCGGTGCGGGCAGGGGGAT
>JBIKUY010000297.1:0-3320 GCA_044347355.1 Prochlorococcaceae cyanobacterium
AGCCGCTGCCTGGTGCAGGAAACGGATGCCAGCGGCAAGGGGCTGGCCGTGCTGAGCGAACTGCTGCAGCGGGAGCTCGGCCCTGAGGGCGAGCGGATCGTCAAGCGCTGCATTGCCCGCCAGCTGGGACTGCCAGCCAGCAGCCTCGACGGGCTATCCCTGCGGGAGCTCACTCAACGGTCCGGCTCCTCCCGGCCGTAGCGCAACAGCAGCTCATCACCCCCCAGGGGCCGGTGTTCCAGCAGCCGCCAGCGCCACCGATCCAAACCCAACCCCGGCCCCAACCCTGCTCCTCCGTCCGAGCACCAGCTGTGGGCTCCGCCCAGCAGCAGCGGGCAGAGGGTGAGCTGCAACTCATCCACCACGCCCGCGGCCAGCCACTGGCTGGCCAGGTCGGCACCGCCGAGCAGCACCAGCCTGGCCAGGCCCAGCTTGGCCAGCTGGTGCCGCAAGTCCTGCCAGCTAGCAAAGGGCAGCTGGCGGTCGAAGCTATCCCCTGCCTGCTCTGCATCAAGCCCGTGGGGGCGCAGCCACCAGCGCTGCAGCGGCTGGCGCCAGAAGGGCAACTGGGGCGGCAGCACCCCACTCCGGCTGAGCACCAGGGCATGGGGTTGGTCGGGGCGGCCCTGGCAACGGCGATGGGCCAACAGATCAGGCTGATGGATCAGGCAGGTGCTGCCATGGCAGCGCAGGGTCTCTGCCCCCACCAGGGCACCATCAGCCCAGGCGAGGGCCTCCTCCAGCACCCGGCGATCGCCAGGACCGCCGAACTGGGCGGCGCCCCCCTCCGGGGGGGCCAGTCGGCCGCGTTGTTGGGACTCTCCTGCAGGCGCACCTTGTGCAGGCGAGCGCCGATGGCAGAAACCGGTCCGGTGAGGAGGTCAGCGATGTGCAGGGCGATGTTCTCGGCAGTAGGCACCGTGCTGGCGAAATGCTCCACGTCCTTGTTGAGAAAGGTGTGGTCGAAGGGTTCCACCACCAGGTCGTCCACCAGCCGCTGCAGGGCCGCCAGATCACACACCATGCCGGTGCGGGGCTCGATGCGGCCGCGCACGGTGACATCCAGCAAGTAGTTGTGGCCGTGACCGTGGGGGCGGGCGCACTTGCCGTAAATGGCCTCGTTCTCCGCCTGGCTGAGTTCCGGCCGTGCCAGCCGATGGGCGGCAGCGAAGTGGGTGCGGATCGAGAGGAACGCTTCCATGGGAAGGGCGGTGGTGGCAGAGGAATCGGTGCTTGAAGCCGGCTGGGGCAGCAGATCTACCCAGAGGTTGTCCTGCTCGTAGAGGCGCAGGCCCACCAGCGGCAGATGCCCCGCCAGCCGGGTCCAGATCGCCCGGCAGAGGGCCTCGGTGCTGGGCAGGGTGGCTTCGGGTTGGGCCAGATCAAACTCAGGCCACACATCGTTGAGATGGCGGAAGTCGAGCTGGCCGGTCACCTCCGCCCGGATGGCGTGCTTCACCTCCGAGAGGTTGAGCACCATGCCATCGCCATCCAATGCCCCGCCCATCGCCACGATCAGTTCGTAGTTATGGCCATGGCCAGGGGCCAGGGTGCAGGAGCCGAAGCGGGCCTCATTGTCGGCGGCGCTGAGTTCGGGCAACCAGTAGCGGTGGCTGGCGCTGAACCGGGCCCGACGGGTGATCACGCAGGGCCGTCCGGCACCATGGGCCCGGACCGAAAGCGGCGGGGCAGGCTGCAGTGATGCAGGAAGCGACGCAGGGCGGGGAGTGGCGCTGGCCGTCATCGCCCGGATCCACAGGGGTTCCCATCCTAGAAACGGGATCCGTTCAGCCGCCGGCGCCACCATGGCCCCACCACCCACCCACCTGGACCTGGCCCAGCGCCTGAAGGGTCTCAACCTCTACCTGGTGGGAATGATGGGGGCGGGCAAAAGCGCCGTGGGCCGCCCCCTGGCCGATGCCCTGGGCTATCGCTTCGTGGATGCCGACACGGTGCTGGAGGGGGCCGCAGGTCGAACGATCGCCGAGATCTTCGCCAGCGACGGCGAGGCGGAGTTCCGTGCGCTGGAAACGGCCGTGCTGGGGCAGATCAGCGGCTGGCATTCGCTGGTGGTGGCCACCGGTGGAGGCGTGGTGAGCCGACCTGAGAACTGGGGCCACATGCGCCAGGGGGTGGTGGTGTGGCTGGACGCCCCGGCAGACCAGCTGCTAGCCCGGCTGAGCAGCGATCCCACCCCCCGGCCGCTGCTGCAGGCCGACGACCCCGGCAGCCGGCTGCAGCTGCTGCTGGCCGAGCGACAACCCCTGTATGCCCAGGCCGATCTGCACGTCCGGCAGCAACGGGAGCAGCCCCCCCAGGTGGCCCAGCTGGTGCTGGAGGGCCTGCCAGGGATCCTGCGCGAGCGAGCCCAAGAACCACAGCAGCCTGCGCTGCTGCAGAACCGGTTGGGAATGATCACCCCCAGCTTCAACTAGCCCCGGGGGATTCCAGGCGAACGGCGAACCACTGCACGGTTCGGCCTGGCTCCAGTTCCAGCTGGCAGGCGGTTTCCAGCAGTCGCTCGGCCTGGAGCCTCCGCTCGGGCAAATCCTCCAGATCGGCCGGCGGCGCGGTCATCGTGGCGAGCTGCTGCTCCAGCCACTGCAGGGTTTCGGCTGCGCTAAGGATGCGCTCGCCGCTGGCGGGCTCCAGCACCACGTAATGATCGAGCTCCCGGATGAGGGGATCAGACATGACCGGCAGGCAGCTGCACACCATCCTGGCGGGAACGGCCCTGGCGCTCAGCCTGCTGCTCTGGCTTTCGCTGGCCAGGCCCACGCTTGCAGCTGGGACTGCTAACGCAGAGGGGGAGCTGGCCGAGCGACTCCGGCAATGGCCGCAGTGGCAGCTGCCGGCCCCCCTTCAGCGCCCGGGCCGCAGTGATTTGGTGTACCCCGACTGGTTCCTGGGCGACTGGCAGGTAAGCAGCAGCGACGGCATCAGCTACAGGGTGCGCTTCATCCCCTCACCGGCGGGGGTGGTGGGCGACCGCAGCTTCAATGCCTCGGCGGTGGGGCGGGCCCTGCTGGGGGACCAGTTGCGCGGGGTGGCCAACGACCCCACCAACCCCAACCGCCAGATCGCCCATCTGCGCAGGGCCGACGGCCAGCGGCTGCAGCTTGAGTCCACCGTGGTGGGTCGTGGGCGGGAGCTGCCGGCCAGCGGGGAGCTGCTGGTGGATGAGCTCGCCCTGCAGCTGGTCCACGGCGCTGGCGATCCGGCGGTGAGCAGGGTGGAGACGTTGAGCCGCTTCCGCCGGCAGCAGGACGGTTCGATTAGCGCCGAGCAGTGGCAGGCCAGCTATGGATCCCCCGCTGAAG
>JBIKUY010000441.1:0-3319 GCA_044347355.1 Prochlorococcaceae cyanobacterium
GCCTGGTATGGCGAGGCAGTGAAGACCGGCCTGCTGAGACCGGGCCAGTGACACTGGGCTCGCGCGCCTGGGATCGATTGGCGAAGCCCCCCGCGGTTCCCGGACGGTGGGGAGGCGACTGGTTCCCTGAACCGCTGATTCCCTGATCGACTGGTTCACTGGCAAAAAACGAAGCCGCCCGGCTTTCATCCCTGAAAGCCGGGCGGCGTTTCTTGGCGATGCGGCGAACCCGCACCGATTACCAGTTGCGCCAGTCGAGGAACCACCACCACCGCTCGGTGCGGGGGCTGAAGTTCAGGTGCCAGTAACCGTCATCCCACTCCAGCTGGGCCTTGCGCCATCCCAGCGGAACCTGCGGGTACGGGTAGAATGGGCCGATGTAGGGGAACGCCGAGGCCGAGTACTGCGACGGGTAAGAGACCGCCGCCGAGTTCGGGTACTGGGCGTAGGTCGGCCAAGAGTAGTTCGGCAGTCCGGGCTGGTTGTAGATCGCACTCGAGCTGGCGCCCGAGGGACCGTACGCCGGGCCAGCGTAAGAGGGCATCGGAGCCGGGGCTCCCATCGCCGCCCGATTCTCATAACCGGGGACCGGGGCACCCATCGCGCCGGGCATGCCCATGGCACCGGGCGCACCCATCATCCCGGGGTTGCCGTACACGGCACCCGGGGGCAGGGGGGCCGTTCCCACGCCAGGAGCGGGGGGAATCGACCCGGGACCGCCGGGAATCCCACCGGGAGCGGGAGGAATCAACCCGTCGACATCATCCTGGTAAGCGACCGGCCGGACACCCTGGCCACCGGCGGCCCGCTGGGCACTGGGGCGACGCTGCGGAGGAGCGACCTGGAGCTGGTTCTCGACGCGGGTCACACCCTTGACCCGCCGGATCACCTGCTCGGCTTCGGTCCGGTCCGCCGGGCTGGCGACCACACCCCGCACCATCGCGGTGCCATTCTGCACCATGATCTCGACTTCCTGCATCGAGACCCGCGACGATTCGAGCGCTTCCTTCACTCGATTCGCCACTTCCTGGTTGGCCGACTGACGGGCCGACTGGGCCCGGACGACCGGCTCCTTCTTGGTTGTCCCCGAGCCGGCGAACACCATGCCGGGGGTCGTGAGGGCCAACAGCCCCACGGTCAACCACTTCTGATAACGTCGCATGAACAAATCTCCTTCCGTGGATTCGTTGCAGGGACACCCGGCAGGGGGTCTCACAGGGAACTCAGGCATGTGTCACGGGGGGACCGCGCTCAAACCAGCCCGATTAGCGTCTGCAAGTATTCATCGGAGCGATTGGGTGGGTTGTAACAGCAATTCCATCTTTTCCGATCGCAATTGCCCGAAATCTTTCCAGAACGGGGGGCCCGACGTCCGTGACTTCGCCCCGTCCCTTGCCTCTCTTCCCCAGCTTTCCAACGGGCACCTTCGGCCACCCCCTTGCAAGAGCCCCGAGCCGGGGTTTCAGGTCACCCAGATCGTTTCTTCGTTGCCAACCGCACCGTCGGCAGGCCCTCGGTGTATCGTCATTTTTCAGCCTGGCCCCCGCTGACCAGCGTCTGCACGCCGCTTTCGGTTCCGCAGATCCCCCAGTTCGCCACGCTTGGCTCTTGAGCCCGGGAAATGCGCTCGGGAATTGACCCGGCCCAGGAATGATCCCCGCGTGGGAATTTTCCCGGCGCGAACCTGGGGCGGAGCGGCACGCTCATCCGTCGCGCCCGGCCAGGTGCTCTCTCCACTCTTGGCTGCTCGGAACCGGTCAACCTGCTCCCTCGTGAGTCGCCTCCCGCGCCGCGATGGGATGTTTCACGCCGTTGAAGCGGCGCGCGGGGCTCAGGCTGTTCCTGGGGGCAGAGGCTGCGGCAGGTCCGTCGAGGGTTCAGGCTCCCTTGGTCAATCCCTTCAAAGAGGCCGGTGTTGGGCGGGCTGATTGGCTTGGGGACGGGGTGGTGTGGGACCGGCTTGAGGGGGCCGGGGAGGGCATTTCCTCGGCACGCTCGGCAAAGTCGGCTGGGCCAATTGCGGGGACGGGAGAGTTTGGGTGGACCGGTTAAAGGGCGAAAAGTCTAACGTCCGAAGTGTAACTCAGTAGGGGAAGGTGTCTCCCCCGTGTCGAAAACTCTTGCAAAGCGAAGCCAGTGGCAAGGACTCATACCATGACTGCTCGAAGCCTACTCTCCCTGCTGGGTGCCACCCTGTTGGCACTTGGTCTGCACGGGGAGGCGAACGCCCGGTACTGCGGGGCTGCCCGCTATACCAGCTGCGCCGCCCCCGCGGCGGCGGTTGCCGACACCGTCGCCCCCGCCATGCAGATGGCAACCTGCTACCGGACCGTCCAGGAGACCGTCTGGGAGCCCCAGACATTCACCTCCCGCAAGACGGTGTACGACACCATCTGCGAGCCGGTCCCCCAGACCTGCACCAAGACCGTCTACGACACCTGCTACCGTGAAGAGCCGTACACGGTTTGCCGGCCGGTCTACCAGACCCAGTTCCGCGAAGAGCAGTACACCGTCAATCGCCCGGTCTACAACACCACGTACCGCGAAGAGCAGTACACGGTCTGCCGGCCGGTCTACGAGACCCACTTCCGCGAAGAGCAGTACTGCGTCAATCGGCCCGTCTATCAGACCCAGTACCGCGAGTGCGTCTACACGGTCTGTCGGCCGGTCTACCAGACCCTCTACCGCGAAATGGTCCACACCGTCTTCCAGACGGTCACCGAGACCCTCTACCGCGACGTGACCCACACCGTCTGCCGCCCCGTCACCGAGACGCACTACCAGACCGTCCAGACCGGTGAGTGGAAGACCGAGACCGAAACCATCCCCGGTCCCACTTACCAGGTCACGGTCCAGGACCCCGGCACGTGGGAATTCGACCCCTGCACCTGCCGCTGCTGCTACCGCCCCGGTCCCTGCCGCGTTGAATGCCGGCAGTGCCCCCCGACGGTCTGCTGCCGCAAGGTGTGGGTCCCCCGCACCGAGCAGGTTCCTGTGACCTGCACCCGCTACGTGCAGGAAGTTCAGCACTGCCGCGTCCCCTACACGGTCTGCCGCCAGGTGCCCCAGCAGGTCACCCGGCAGGTCCCGTACACCGTCTGCACGATGACCCAGCAGGAAGTTCGCCGGCAGATTCCCTACACGACCTGCACGATGACCCAGCAGGTCTGCACCCGGCGGATTCCTTACCGGACCTGCCGGATGGTGACCCAGGTCTGCACCCGGCGGATTCCCTGCACCACCTGCACCTGGACCCAGCAGGTGTGCACTCGCCGGATCCCCTACACGACCTGCTCGATGGTCCAGGAAACCCGGACCC
>JBIKUY010000299.1:0-3317 GCA_044347355.1 Prochlorococcaceae cyanobacterium
CCCATCCATCGGAAGGCGTTGCAAAGGCAGGCTGGACAGCAAGCGCGGCGCCGTACCCCGATCCAGTGCTTCAGCCAGTCCTCCCCAGACACTCACGGAACCCCGGGCTAGGTCGCTCAGGACTAACAATTCAGCGCTGCTGGCATCGAATACGGCGGCGGAAAAGCCACCGATCCGCTCGCCATCGAGGCCTGTGGGAGGCAATGCAAACTGACGCAGAAGCTCCCAGCCAACCGGCACCGGGCACGGCAGCTCAAGAGCACGGGCCGGCAACGCCAGCAACCCAAGCCCAAGAGCTGTGGCGATGGCTAGCGCTGGGCGGAGATTCAACAACGCGTCAGGCGTTCGTGTCGCGACCAAAGCCAGGCACCGCTTGAGTCGTAGCTGCGGAGTAGTCGTTCTAATCGGTCACGGTGCAAGAGCCAACCGGCTTCCACCGTGAACGCTTGCCGATGGCTGATCTGGGCCGGCCTGCGGCTATAGCCACCGTCAGCCAGCAGGACGCACTCTTCCAGTGCGGAGCTCTCCAGCAACAGCGTGCAGCTCTCAAGTTGCGGCTCGGGCCAGTCGGCAGTCACCGTGGCAGCCTGGCCCTGCCAGCTCCCCAGCAGCTGATCCATGGAGAGGGGAGGCCGTTCAACAGCCGTGCTGCCCTGGCGGTATTCGCGGATCAGCACCAAGTTGTCCGCCAGGCCGCCCGTGTCATAGAGCTGCACCAGCCGATGGCGACGGTCGCCCGCCACGAAACCGGTCTCGACCCCGAAAGCATTGTCGGGGGCCACCTGCATCGAGCCCTTGCTGAAGGCGCCGGTCTCGAAGAACACCACCTGGCGGCCGAGGCTGCGGTACTCCTGTTGATAGTCGCTGATGGGTGCCCCCTCCCGACCTTCCGCGCCGTAGCGCCGCAGGCGGAACCGCACCATCCGGCCCTCTTCGGCCCTCTCCAGGCTGAGCAGCGAGGGGGTTTCAGCCTGCAGCTCTCCCGCAGCGCTCAGGTTGGCGAAGGAACCCAGCCAATCTCCCTCGTTGCGCAGGAAGTTCTGCCATTGGCTTGCCATCACAGGGAATTGGACGTGAGGCGGGATCGTAGGCAGGTCTTCGTGCCCAAGGGGTGGGGTCGGTTTCCTGCCCAAGCTCCCCCCTTGGCGGCAGCCCCCCGCTCAGGAGACGCTGGGATGACGTCGCAATGAGTCCGGTGGTGCTGCAGGCCGAGCAGGGTCAGATCCAGATCCACACCGAGAACATCTTCCCGATCATCAAGAAGGCCGTGTACAGCGGCCATGAAGTGTTCCTGCGGGAGCTGGTGAGCAACGGCGTGGATGCGATCAGCAAGCGCCGCATGGCCGCGATGGCCGGCGACTGCAGCGAGGGCCCCGAGGGGCTGATCAACATCCGCATCGACCGCGAGAAGAAGACGCTAACCATCTCCGACAACGGCATCGGCATGAGCGCCGATGAGGTGAAGCGCTACATCAACCAGGTGGCGTTTTCGAGTGCCGAGGATTTCCTGGAGAAGTACAAGAGCGAGAGCGACGCCATCATCGGCCACTTCGGACTGGGCTTCTACTCCAGCTTCATGGTGGCCAAGCAGGTGGAGCTGGTGACCCTGTCGGCCCGCGAGGCCAGCGAGCCGGTACGCTGGAGCTGCGATGGCTCCCCCAACTTCACGCTGGAGGCAGGGGAGCGCAGCGAGCCCGGCACCGATGTGATCCTGCACCTGATGGAAGAGGAGCTCGAGTACATCGAGCCCGCCCGCATCCGCACCCTGATCACCACCTACTGCGACTTCCTGCCGGTGGCGGTGCAGCTGGAGGGAGAAACGGTCAACAAGCGAGAGTCGGCCTGGCGTAAGAGCCCGCGTGAGCTCACCGACAACGACTACATCGAGCTCTACCGCTACCTCTACCCCTTCCAGGGCGACCCCCTGCTGTGGGTTCACCTCAACACCGACTATCCCTACAACCTGCAGGGCATCCTCTACTTCCCCAAATTCAGCGGCCGCGCCGACTGGGAGAAGGGCGAGATCAAGCTCTACTGCAACAACGTGTTTGTGAGCGACTCGATCAAGGAGGTGGTGCCCCGCTACCTGCTGCCGCTACGCGGTGTGATCGACTCCCCTGATATCCCCCTGAATGTGAGCCGTTCGGCCCTGCAGACCGACAGGCGGGTGCGCTCAATCGGCGGCTTCGTCGCCAAAAAGGTGGCCGATCGCCTCAAGCAGCTGCACCGCGACGAGCCGAAGCGCTACGCAGAGATCTGGGAATCGCTGGCCCCGTTCATCAAGATCGGCGCCATGGAGGACGACAAGTTCGCCGACCAGGTGGCTGATCTGGTGTTGTTTGGCACCACGGCCGCTGCCATGGAGGGCGAGCCGGCCGAGGGCCAGAGCCTCGATCCCATCCCCGGGGCTGACGGCAAAGCCTTCACCACCCTGGCGGGCTACAGCTCCCGCTTGGATGCAGGCAATGACAAGCGCGTCCTCTACTGCAGTGACGAAGCAGGCCAGGCTGGAGCTTTGGCCCTATGGAAGGGCCAGGGTGTGGAGGTGCTGCTGGCCGACACCTTCATCGACACCCAGTTCATCCCTTGGCTCGAGTACCGCCACGAGGAACTGAAGTTCCAGCGGGTGGACAGCGAACTGGACGACTCGCTGCAGGAGAAGGAGAGCGAACTGGCCGACGCCGATGGCAAGGATGCCAGCGAGAAAGTGCGCGAGCTGTTCAAGAAAGCCCTTGCAGACGACAAGATCACCATTCAGGTGCAGGCCCTCAAGGGGGATAACGCCCCTGCAGCCCTGATCCTCTTGCCCGAACAGATGCGGCGGATTAATGATATGGGCGCCCTGATGGAGCAGCGCCTGCCGAGTCTCCCCGATCACCACGTGCTGGTGGTGAACCGCAAGCACCCGCTTGTGGAAGGCCTGCTCAAGCTCTCGGCCGGCTCGGTGATCACGGGCGCTGGTGGCGGCTCGCCCACCCAACAGCTGGCCGACGACCTCAGCCGCCACCTCTACGAACTGGCGCGGCTGGCCGTGGGCGGCCTGGAGCCGAACCAGCTGGCGGGTTTCCAACTGCGCAGCGCCGACGTGATGGGCAGGCTGATGGCACGGGGGCTGTGAGTGGCTGATGGTTGGGTAAAACACCCCTTCAATCGCCCTATCTGCATCATCCAGCGGATTGCGTATGATTTCGCTCCATGAGTGAGCCAGTCCCTGGCGGGTGCATGGGCCATCAGACCCTGGTGGTCGAAGACCAGCTGATGTTCCAGGAGATGTTGGTGGCCATGCTTCGCGGCCACCCTGGTCTGGGCGACGTGGC
>JBIKUY010000300.1:0-3309 GCA_044347355.1 Prochlorococcaceae cyanobacterium
CCGAGCTGGGCCATGGAGAAGGTGCCCAGCTTGTTGAGCCGCATCACCTCCGGCATGGAGGGGAACACCACGGCCGCCTTCAGCCGATCACGGTGGGGCGCCACCGCCTCCACCACCTTCTGGGCCAGGTCTTCGATGAAGATCAGCGAGGCGATGAACACGTCCGCCGTTGCCACGTCGGCACAGAAGTCGGCGTAGTTGTCCGGATCGCGCAGTTCCTCGATCAGGTAGCCGCTCAGCTCGATGGCCAGGGGGCCGTTCTGATCGTTGAGGGAGGTGGCTGCCTGGGTGAGGGCGTTCTGGTACTGGGGCTCGAGCACCACATACACCGCCTTCATCACGGCCCGGCCGTTCGCGTCGCCGGGGGTGATGCGGCGGTTGGCGGAGCGGACCTGGGTGAACATGCGGGCAGGCGGTTCAATTCCAAGGAATCTACGGAGGTCTCCGCGGGGATGCGAGCACTTGGGGCGCCAGGGTTCACGGGCCGAAGGCCTTCAGCGCCATAGGCTCCGCCCAAGCCTCCACTGCCGCCATGACCACCGCCCCCTTGCCAGCGCCGATCGTCCCCCCGATCGCGGTTGTGGTGGCCGGTGCCCTGGGGCGGATGGGCGCCGAGGTGGTGAAGGCGGTGACCGCCGCGCCCGACTGTGCGCTGGTGGGGGCGATCGACAACACCCCCGGCAAGGAGGGGGCCGACGTGGGCCTGGAGCTGGGCCTGGGCGAGTTGGAGGTGGCGATCACCGCCGACTTCGAGGGTTGCCTGTGCCAGGCCAGCCAGGCGGTGCGCAATGCCGGCCCCGGCCGGGGGGCGGTGCTGGTGGACTTCACCCATCCCAAGGTGGTGTACGAGCACACCCGCGGCGCCATCGCCTATGGCGTGCACCCGGTGATCGGCACCACCGGCCTGAGCCCGCAGCAGCTGGCCGATCTGGCCCAGTTCGCCGACAAGGCCTCGATTGGCGGGGCTGTGATCCCCAACTTCTCGGTGGGCATGGTGCTGCTGCAGCAGGCCGCCGCCGCCGCCGCCCGCTTCTACGACTACGCGGAGCTCACGGAGCTGCACCACAACCGCAAGGCCGATGCCCCCAGCGGCACCTGCATCAAGACGGCCGAACTGATGGAGGAACTGGGCAAGAGCTTCAACCCCTTACAGGTGGAGGAGCACGAAACCCTGGCGGGCTGCCGTGGTGGCCAGCGCGAGAGCGGCCTCCGCCTGCACGCGATCCGCCTGCCGGGCCTGGTGGCTCACCAGGAGGTGATGTTCGGTGCCCCTGGCGAGACCTACACCCTGCGCCACGACACGATCGATCGCTCGGCTTACATGCCCGGAGTTCTGCTCTGTGTGCGTCAAGTGCGCCAGTTGGGCGGGCTTGTGTATGGGCTAGAGCGGTTGCTCTGAACGCCTCAAGGCTTTCCTTATTCTCCCTGCACAGCTGGGTTGCCCGCGATGTTGCTGCCGCTCAAACCCGGGGAGCTGGAGCGCCTCATCCCCGCGGTGGCCACAGGTCCCCAGTTCAATGCCTGCAGCGGCAACCCCCGCACCCTGCTCCAGCGGTTGCTGATTTCGGTGATCGGTGGTGTTCTCACTCTGCTGATCAGCCAGACGCTGGCCTTCCGCAGCCAGTTTGCGCCTGTACTGCTGGTGGCTGGCGTGGTGTTTCTTCTTTACATCCTTTGGGGCCCGATCGTGGAGGCGGGCCGCCGCAATGCCACCCTTCGCCGATACCCGGCCGCCGCCATCTTTGAGGGGCAGGTCGCCGAGCTCTACACCCGTGAGTTGGTGGAGGATCGCCGGGAGCAGGCCGATCGCAGCGGTCGGCTGGAGCTGGTGGAGAACCGCCGCACCTGGCTCACCCTGGAGCTCGAGGATGAGGAGGGCTACCTGGGTCGGGTGCGCTTCCCCTTCGACAAGAAGCATCAGCTGATCCGCCCGGGGATGGTGGTGCGTGCTCTGGTTTTGAGTGAGCGCAAGGACTTTTCCCGCATCGGTGCCCTCAGTGACGCCTGGCTTCCTCAGCTGAAGCTGTGGGTGGGGGAATACCCCTACCTGCTGCGGCCCGCCTTTGAGGAGCTATGTCTGCGCCGGCTGCGCTGAGCCCAAAACCTGAACGACCGTTCACACAGTGCAACATTGCGTTACAATGGTGAAAACCAATACACCGTCATGACCCAAGCCAATCCCGCAGCCCCCGCCGTGATCCGCGGCGCCACCGTCACCACCGAAGATGGCGGCCGCCTCAATGCCTTCGCCACCGAGCCCCGCATGGAAGTGGTGAGCGCCGAAAGCGGCTGGGGCTTCCATGAGCGTGCCGAGAAGCTCAACGGCCGCATGGCCATGCTCGGCTTCATTGCTCTGCTGGCCACCGAATTTGCCCTCGGGGGCGAAGCCTTCACCCACGGCCTGCTCGGTCTGGGCTGACTTCCGCCTCGGCCGATTCCTTCCTCCCCGTCTGGCTCGCGTCCAGCCGGGTTGCCGCAGCAGACTTGCTGCGGTTTTTTTATGCTCTCACCCTTGCTAGTGGCCACGCCCCCCTCGGCCCGCCCGCCTGCCTCCAGGGCCTTCCATGCCCTGGTGCATGGCGCCGGCCCCACGGGCTGCCTGGCGGCCTTGGCGCTGGCTCAGGCCGGCTGGAGGGTGACCCTGCGCGACCCCCTCAGCGCCGGACAGCTGGCTGGGCGCAGCCGGGCCTATGCCTTCAACCATTCCAGCCAGCAGCTGCTGGCCAGGCTGGAGCTGTGGCAGGCGCTGGAGCCGCTGATGGTGCCCTTCCGTCAGCTGCTGCTGCGGGATCAAGCGATCGCCAGTGACCTCACTTTCGCCGTGGCCGATCTGCCGCCCGCCGCTCGACGCGGCGAGGCTGACGCCGTGGGGTGGATCGCCCTGCACGCCCCGTTGATGGCGGTGCTGCTGGAGCGGCTTTCCGCCCATCCCGCCATCGAGCTGCGCCTTCAGGACCCAGGTGAATCGGGCCTGACTGGTCACGACGGGGCGGGGCCTGACCTGGTGGTGGCCGCGGATGGCCCGGCCTCTCCCCATCGCCGGCAGCTGGGGATTGGCCAGTGGCAGTGGGCTTACCGCCAGAGCTGCCTCACTGCCCAGGTGGAGCTGCGCGGCTGCGCGGTGGACCAGGCCTGGGAGCTGTTTCGCCCGGAGGGCCCCTTCGCCGTGCTGCCCCTTGGGGAGGGGCGCTTCCAGCTGGTGTGGAGTGCCCCCGCCCATCGCTGCCGCCAGCTGGAGAGCCTGGCACCGGCGGCCTTCCTGGACCGCCTCGCCGGTGCCCTGCCCGATGCCTTGCAGCCGGACGCCCT
>JBIKUY010000302.1:0-3286 GCA_044347355.1 Prochlorococcaceae cyanobacterium
GTGGTACCGCGGGTGGAGGGGATCGAGGATGTGGCCGCCCAGCTGAGAGCCATGCTGCCGGGCCTGAAGCTGCTGGTGGCCCACGGCCAGATGGCCGAGGGGGAGCTGGAGAGCGCCATGGTGGCCTTCAACGCCGGCGAGGCCGACCTGATGCTCTGCACCACGATCGTGGAGAGCGGGCTCGACATCCCACGGGTGAACACGATCCTGATCGAGGACGCCCATAAATTCGGCCTGGCCCAGCTGTATCAGCTGCGCGGCCGGGTGGGCCGCAGCGGCATCCAGGCCCACGCCTGGCTGTTCTATCCCGGCGATGCCTCCCTCAGCGAGGCCGCCCGCCAGCGGCTGCGGGCCATCCAGGAATTCGCCCAGCTGGGCAGCGGCTACCAGCTGGCCATGCGCGACATGGAGATCCGCGGCGTGGGCAATTTGCTGGGGGTGGAGCAGAGCGGCCAGATGGAAACCATCGGCTTCGACCTGTACATGGAGATGCTGCAGGAATGTCTGGCCGAGATCCAGGGCCAAGACATCCCGAAGGTGGACGACACCCAAATCGACCTGCCGATCACCGCCTTCATCCCCGGCGATTGGATTTCCGACAACGACGAGAAGATGGCCGCCTACCGGGCCGCGGCCGAGTGCGGCAGCCCCGAGGCCCTGCTGCAGCTGGCCGCCGACTGGGTGGACCGCTACGGCGCCCTGCCGGCCCCGGTGATCGCCCTGCTGCAGTTGATGGAGCTCAAGCTCCTGGCCAGGCGCTGCGGCTTCTCGCGCATCAAACCGGAAAAGCCCAACATCGCCCTGGAAACGCCGATGGAGGAGCCAGCCTTTCGCCTGCTGCGCCAGGGCCTGCCCCAGCACCTGCACGGCCGGCTGGTGTATCAGGCCGGATCGGGCACCACCGCCAAGGTGCTGGCCCGGGGCCTGGGTGTGCTGCCGATCGAGAAGCAGGTGGACGAGCTCAAGGGCTGGCTGGAGCAGATGGCAGCCCAGATCCCCGGCGAAGGCGGGCTCACCGAGGCCCAGCGTGCCGAGCAACTCAAGGCCAAGAATGAGGCGGTGCTGGCGGTGTAAAACGCCAAACCAGGGTGCAACGAACGACCCTAGTCAACCCATCGCCCAAACAATGGATGCCAATCGTTAGAGAGCTGACTGGCGATCAATAGAAGGCACGAAGACTAGGAAAACCATCCACCAAACAAGCACGGCAAAGGCAACCAAAATTGTAAGGAGAGGCATGCGTAGCAGCAGCCAGCTCAAGATGATAGCTATTACTCCAGTTAGCAGAATGGACCATGGCTGACACCACCATGGCTTTGTTTTCCAGATGGAAGACTGTGATTGCTGCAGTAAATCACACGGTTGATCACACTGGTGATCAAGGTTACTTTTACTCACCAATCAACTTCCAGCTTGGCTTACCCGTTTTTGACGTTTCCATTGCTGAGGGGAGATTCGCTGTACCAGGCTTATAGGGTTTCTGTAAACGCGAGTTCGTCATCAACTGTTTGACAAGGGCATTTTCAGCAACCCGGTATTGGCTGTCCTTGCTGGTGCCCAGATCCTCCAGCTTGAGTCGCTCAGCCTCCTGCTCGCTCAACTTGGCCTGCACATCAGGCACGATGCCGTGCTTGTGAATATCCCGGCCTCGCGGCGTGAGGTATTTGGCGATGGTCACCGTCATGCCGGAGCCATCCGAAAGACCTCGCACCGACTGCACCAGACCCTTGCCAAAGGTCTTCTGGCCCACCAGCACAGCCCGGTTGTTGTCCTGAAGAGCGCCAGAGAGAATCTCGCTGGCGCTGGCAGATCCCTCATTCACCAGCACCACCACTGGCTTATCGGTGAGTGCACGGCCCGTGGCGCGCTTCACATCGGTGATGCCGCTGCGCGTTTTGGTGGAGACGATCGTGCCCTCATTCAGCCATTGACGCGCAATCTCCACACTGGCCATCAACAGACCACCAGGATTGCTACGTAGGTCGAGCACGTAACCATCCACGCCAGCCGCCTCCATCTCACGCAGGGCTTTGCGCATGTCCTTGGTGGCGTTGGCGTTGAACTGCTTCAGCCGGATGTAGCCCACCTTCACCCCATCGGGGCCGCTGTTGATCTGGGTATCCACCGCATGCAGTTCGATCCTCTCCCGAGTGAGAGCCACATCCAGCACCTGGCTGCGGCGCCGGATCGTGAGATTCACCTTGGTGCCTTCCTGGCCCCGGATCAGCCGCACCGCGTCCTCCGTGGACATGCCTTTGGTGCTCTTGCCGTCGATGGCGGTGATGACATCCTTCGGCAGAACCCCTGCCCGGGAGGCCGGAGAACCCTCGATCGGCGCCACCACCACCAGCTCCTTGGTGTCCTTGTCCAGACTCAACTGGATGCCGACACCAGAGAGTTCTCCGGAGGTGTCGATCTGCATCTCCTTGAACTCACGGGGATCAAGGAAACGCGTGTAGGGATCATCGAGGCTGGCCAGCATGCCGCGGATCGCCTCGTAGGCATCCTTGGAGCTGGGATAATTCTTGGCCAGCACATCCCGGCGCAGGCCCCGCCAGCGCTCGGGGGTGTACTTGCCGTTGACATCCAGGTAATCGCGGAAAACGATCTGCCAGGTTTGGTCAATCACCTCCTTGGGGCTGTCCATGATCCGGGCCGTGCCACCCGGAGAGGTCACAGCCTCACGGGCCATCACGGCGGTGGCCGCACAGGCGCCCAAGCTCACCAGCACGACCAGCCCCGTGCGGGCTCGGCGCCTGGAGCTTGCACCGGCGTGGTCAGGTTGTCCGGTGCGATCACTGCCCATGGCAGGGGGCCTTGAAGGGCCGGGATACTTCTTTGAAGTTAGCGCTGAACCGGAGGAGACGGCTCAGGGATCGACCCAGCGGCCGTCCTCCTTGATCAGGGCAATCAGGGCCTCCACCCCTTCGGCCTCCGGCACCTTGCGGATCTCCTCACGACCCCGGTAGAGGGAGATGGTGCCGGGGGTCTTACCCACATAGCCGTAGTCGGCATCGGCCATCTCGCCGGGGCCGTTGACGATGCAGCCCATTACGGCGATGTCGAGGCCGGTGAGGTGCGCGGTGGCACTACGCACCTTGTGCAGCACCTCCTCCAGATTGAACAGGGTGCGGCCGCAGCTGGGGCAGGCCACGTACTCCACCATGGTTTTGCGCAGCCCCAGGGCCTGCAGGATCGAGTAGCACACGGGGATCTCCTTCTCCGGCGCCTCGGTGAGCGAGACGCGGATCGTGTCGCCGATGCCCTCGGCCAGCAGCGGCGCGAT
>JBIKUY010000437.1:0-3276 GCA_044347355.1 Prochlorococcaceae cyanobacterium
GTATCACGGTGAGAGAGGCCGCCAGACTCCAAGGCTTTCCAGACACCTTCCGAGTTTTTGGCACATTTGGTAATCAGATGCGTCAGGTAACGAACGCAGTACCTCCTCCAATGGCGAAGGTGGCCCTTGAAGTGCTCCTCGAACTCATAGGAGTGCAATTGCCGTGAATGACTCAGACAAAACACTCGCAGAAAAGATTCGGTCCACACTAAAGACGCGTGAGCCGATCAACGAAATCCTACAAACGAGTGAATCCATTCTCGCTCGTGTCACCGATGGGATCTATCGGCAACCAGCGTCTGCGCTCAGGGAACTCATTTCAAACGCCTACGATGCCGATGCGACCGAGGTCCAGATTCTAACGGATGCTCCCCGATTTCAAGAGATCGCTGTGCGAGACAACGGCATTGGATTTTCACCCGAGTCGTTGGCTCACATGATTCACCACATCGGTGGGAGCGCAAAGCGAACCGCAATTGGAGCGACACTTCATATCGCCAATCAGATTTCTAATAGCCATAGCAAGGGTGGTCGCCGATTCATCGGAAAGATGGGCATCGGCCTTTTTGCAGTCGCTCAATTCACTAGACATTTCTTGATTATAACCAAGACAAAGGGAGATAAGTTTCGCACCGTTGCAGATGTGACTCTAGGCTCTGATCCGAACTCTGCTGAGTCGGAACACATCATCAAGGGGCGGACTCGCATTTGGCTAGAAAAAGCATCCGATGTGGATTCGCAAGGGACTGAGATCCGCCTCCTGGAGCTGTTGCCCCGAACAAAAGCGGAGCTTTCGAGCTATGATCGTTGGGCAAGATACGACTATGAGTCACAGGACGAAGACACGACGCCCGCGCCCCCTCCTAAATTCCACATTGGACGAATGGATCCAGCGACTGCAGGCGAGATAATGCTGCAACCGGCTTTGCCTTGGAACACTTCGACCTCACCGCGAAATAGAATGGTAGATTTCGTCAACGCAGTCAGAAATCTCGCAAGTACCGACAAAGAATTGGTTGACCTAGAGGCGATTTGCGACAACTACCTACAGACGATTTGGACACTCGCACTGGCGGCTCCGGTAGATTATGTAGATAGTGGGCCATTTGACATTTCCCAATCCGAAGGCACTTTGTCCTTTAAGATTGAAAATAGGACGAAGGGACAGGCGGAACCGATCCGTACAACCGAGAAGAAGACCGTACGGCAGTTCCTGAACTTAAAATCACCATATCGCCCGGAGGGCGATGCATTCCGGGTCTTTTTTGATGGAGTGCAATTGCTTCGACCCATCGTATTCGGTAATCAACCGCGAACTGCGAATGCCGTGCAGACTCCAATGCTGTTTGTCGGCCATTGCCGCGAGGAGTTTCCAGGTAAACCGAAGGACTTGAGCGGAGGGCCGCTGGAGTTTGAAGCATATTTGTTTTGGACGCCGAAGGTCTTGCCGTCACAACACCAAGGGGTAATCATTCGCGTTGGGGATGCAGCAGGCACTCCGTTTGATCGCACATTTATGGGTTATCAAGTCTCTGAACAAACACGACTGCGGCAGATCACTGCCGAGATATTCGTTAGCGACGGCCTCGATGGTGCAATCAACTTGGATCGAGAGTCTTTCAATTTCGCCCATCCACACTATCAGTTCCTTACAAAATGGCTTCATTCTGCACTACGACAGCTGACCAACCGGAACAAACTGACTGGCAAATCAATTCGAAGTGAGCGTATAGTGAGGGCAGGGGCGAAAGCGACAGAGGGGCTTCAGCTGAAAGTCGATGAAATATTGAGGGGGCGTGACGTTGCTGATGTTCAGTTACTGTCTCCGGCAGAATACGATGCACAGGCTGCCGGCCTTCGCGAGACCGGTGTGCTTGCGTTTCGGCGAGACTCTGTGATGCCGCCATCGAACGCGAGGAGACAGACCTCCCAGGGACAAATCGAATCGCAACTCTGGGAAAGCAAGGCCATTGCTATTGCGCAGATTTTAGAGGCTTGGGGATTGTTTTCGGGCCTGTCGTATACCGAGCAGCAGGACGTTGTTCGTGCCATTCTGGAAGTCACACTGACCGAGGTTGAAAGATGACCGGCAATACTTCCGATTTATCAGACGACATCGTTCAGAATCGGCCTCCCGAGCATCTTTCCCCCAGATCGCGAGACTTTCAGCCGTGGCACAAGGTACGCAAGCAGTTCATCAGGGTTCGGCAATGGAACGATCTGATCAAAAAGTACATCAAAACCGAGATGAAGCACCTGCTTCCTGTCATGTTAAACCACGAAGGCGAATCGGTCCAAGATCCCCATGATGCACATCTTCGCTGTCTCACCATTCCGGGAGACGACTTGCTGGATCTCCGGTCACTTTGGAGTGAAATTCAACATACAGGGTGCTGGATTCGCTATCTAGGATTTAATAGTAGTTTCGGCTCAAATCAACCAGACACGCGAGTCCACCTCGCCACGAACGACTTGAACTCGAGGGAGCGCGTCGCCCGGGATTCGAACGTCGTCCATGGACCATTTCAGTCTATACGGAGTATTGGATCACAAGCCTATCGGTATCTCCAAAAGTACGGACCATTTAATATCGTCAATCTCGATCTTTGCGACAGCCTGCTTCCTTCTGCATCCCCAAGCGGTGGTGTGAATGAGTATTTTGATGCGCTCTATCGTCTGTTTGAGTATCAAATGCAGACTCAAAAGAAGGGTTGGCTTTTTTTCATTACCACCCAAGTCGCACCACTTGAGATAGATTATGAATCGTTTAAAAAGTTGTGCCAACCAACAATTGACAACTGCCAAGCCCACGCGGAATTTTATAGTCAGCTTGAGTCATTGACGCCTAAAGCGGTCAATCCTCAGTCATACGAGTTAAATCTGAAAGTCCTTTCTGCGGAGCAGGTTGTTGATCTTTTCGGTATTGCATTCGGAAAGGCCCTCCTAAAGTTTTTCAATTCATCAGACCAGGTGTGGCAAGTAAGAATGCAGACAAGCCATAGATATTGCATTAATCCTGAGAAAGGAGTATTCATGCTTTCTCTAGCTTATGAACTGAGGCCACTTTTTAAGCCTCCAACTGATCCGACAGGATTGGCGACAATCATCCCAGTAACCCAGCATGATTATAATGAGCTGGAACTGGCGCTGAATTTGATTGAGCGCGTTAAAACAATCTCCGACGTCGAGGAGGTGCTTGCAGCGAACAATGGACTATATAGAGCGTTGCGCATGAGCAGTGCGGACCTACTTGAGTCGGCGGGTTACGACCGAGAA
>JBIKUY010000304.1:0-3249 GCA_044347355.1 Prochlorococcaceae cyanobacterium
CTGGCTGGCGATCATCGGCAGCGGCTACATCGGCCTGGAGTTCGCCGATGTGTACACCGCCCTGGGCTGCGAGGTCACGATGATCGAGGCCCTCGACCGGGTGATGCCCACCTTCGATCCGGATATCGCCAAGATCGCTGCCCGCAAATTGATCGATGGCCGCGACATCGACGCCCGCGCCGGGCTGCTGGCCCGCAAGGTGACCCCCGGCTGCCCGGTGAAAATCGAGCTGGCCGAGATGGCCACCAAGGAGCTGGTGGAAACCCTGGAGGTGGATGCGGTGCTGGTGGCCACCGGCCGGGTGCCCAGCAGCGCCTCCCTCAACCTGGCGGCGGTGGGGGTGGAGACCGAGCGCGGCTTCATCCCCGTGGACGACCACATGCACGTGCTGGCGGGCGGTGAACCCGTGCCCCATCTGTGGGCCGTGGGCGACGTGACCGGCAAGATGATGCTGGCCCACACCGCCGCCGCCCAGGGCACCGTGGCGATCGACAACATCCTGGGTCACGTCCGAGCGATCGACTACCGCTCGATCCCGGCCGCCACCTTCACCCACCCGGAGATCAGCTCGGTGGGCCTGAGCGAGGCCGATGCCAAGGCCCTGGCCGAGCGGGAGGGCTTCGAGCTGGGCCTGGTGCGCAGCTACTTCAAGGCCAACTCCAAGGCCCTGGCCGAGCTGGAGAGCGATGGCCTGATGAAGCTGCTCTTCAACAAGAGCACTGGCGAAGTGCTGGGCTCCCACATTTATGGCTTGCATGCGGCGGATCTGATCCAGGAGATCGCCAATGCCGTGGCCCGGCGCCAGAGCGTGAAGCAGCTCGCCAGCGAGGTGCACACCCACCCCACCCTCAGCGAGGTGGTGGAAGTGGCCTACAAGCAGGCAGCAGCTGCTGTTGCCTAGCAGCTCTGCCGTCAAGCACGGGTTTGGGAGGGCTTTTCGCCGTAACGCACTTCGTAGTGCCGGGATGTGGTGCCGTTGCCCGGTAGGCCGCATTGAACCAGGGCGTCGGCCATTCGCGGACGCCGCCCGCCCTGGAGCAGCAAATGGCGCAGCCGGGCCAGCCGCAGCTCTCGCAGGCTCTGCAGCGGTCTTTTCGTTAGATGGTGCCGGAACGCCATCTGCAGCGCCCGAGGTGAAACGCCCGTCTCGGCCGAGAGGTCGGCCAGGCTGAGGTCTCCACTCAGGCCACGGTCCATGCAGCGCAGGCTCTCGATCACGTGCCGCCATCCCCGGTCCTGGCGGGGAATGGAGGGGTTGGGCCTGGCCAAAAGGGCCTCCAACAGCAGGTCGAGCAGCAGGGGTTCCTGACTCAGCCAGTTGTGGCTCAGGCCCTGATTGGCCATGGTGCGCAACGTCAAGAGGGCAGCGGCCAATTGGGCGCCACTGGTGCTGTTCAGCCGGCAGCGTCCATCCACAGCCAGCACCTGGGCCAGCCCCCGGCGATCGGCGGCCAGAAGCAGCTGCTCGAGAGGGAGCAACACACTCCAGCGGGTTGGGGGGGGAGTGTCCCGCCAGCCCGGGGGATCGAAGTCAAGTTCGATGGGCGAGCCATCGGTGTGTTCCTGCCAATGCAGCTGAATCTGATCGGGGCGGCAAGGGGAGCAGGGGCCCGGAGCCCTCAGGTTGAGGATCGGACCGAATACGCAGGCGCTAGTCCCCGGGATACGCTCACTGAGTTGCAGGCTTGCAGGGCCGTGCAGGACAACGGGGGGACGACCCATGAGTTGCATGGTGGTAAATCTGGGCCGCATCGTTGTGTGTAAACGCATTTTCGCGGCTCGCTGGGCCTTTTGGGTGTCCGACGGGAGGTGACACCTACGATCAGATTTCCCTGTCTCGTCACCAGCCCGTTGGAGATTCGTCGCCGGCCCCCGAATCCATCCGTGAAAGTGGCCCATCTCGAGTACGCCATCCCCCATGACCAGGCGGAGCCCCGGCACATCCTGGAAAAAATCGTGTGGGAAAAAGACCGCGAGGTTGCGGCCTCCCGGGAGCGGCTGAGCCTGAAGAAACTGCAGCAGCAGGTGGCCGACCTGCCCGCCACCCGCGACTTCATCGCTGCCCTGCGCGCCAGCTGCCGCAAGCCGGCGGTGATCGCCGAGGTGAAGAAGGCCAGCCCCAGCAAGGGGGTGATCCGTGACGACTTCGACCCCGAGGCGATTGCCCAGGGCTATGCGGCTGGCGGCGCCAGTTGTCTGTCGGTGCTCACCGACAAGCAGTTCTTCCAGGGGGGCTTTGATGTGCTGGTGCAGGTGCGCCAGGTGGTGGAGCTGCCTTTGCTCTGCAAGGACTTCATCCTCAGCCCCTATCAGCTGTATCAGGCCCGCGCCGCCGGTGCCGATGCGGCCCTACTGATCGCCGCCATCCTCACCGATCAGGACCTGGCCTATCTGCTCAAGGTGGCCCGCAGCCTGGGCCTCACAGCTCTTGTGGAAGTGCACGACGCCAGCGAATTGGAGCGGGTGCTGACCCTCGATGGGGTGGAGCTGATCGGCATCAACAACCGTAATCTGGCCACCTTCCACACGGATCTGGCCACCACCGAGCAGCTCACCGCCCGCTACGGCGAGCAGATCCGCGCCAAGGGCTGCCTGCTGGTGAGTGAGTCTGGCCTGTTCAGCCGCGACGACCTGGACAGGGTTCAAGCTGCCGGTGCCGACGCGGTGCTGGTGGGTGAATCCCTGATGCGGCAGGCGGATGTCACCGTTGCTTTGGAAACCTTGATCGGTGGCTGAGGTGGGTTTGGAGCCAGTGGATCTGTTGGTGGTTGGCGCCGGCCCTGCCGGGGCCATGGCAGCCGCCACAGCGGCCCGGGGCGGTCTGAGGGTGGTGCTGGTGGAGAAGCGCACCTTGCCCCGCCATAAGCCCTGCGGCGGCGGCATGCCTTTGCCGGTGCGGGGGGAACTGCGCGATCTGGTGCCCGAAGCGGTGGTGGACACGCGGGCGCGCTGGATGCGTCACAGCTGGCAGTTCCAGCAGGCCGTGGAGGCCGCCGTCGATCTTCCGGGCACTCCCGTGGAGCAGTCCCGCGGTCTGTGGATGGTGCAGCGCCCCCGTTTCGACCATGCCCTGGTCAAGGCGGCGGCAGCGGCTGGTGCCCAGGTGCTGGAGGGCCATGCGTTCCAGGGGCTGGAACGGGGTCCGGATGGGGTTATGGTCACGCTGCGTCGTGCCGCTGCCAGTGGGGAAGCGCAACTGCTGCGCATGCAGGCCCGCCATCTGATCGGCGCCGACGGTGCTGGCGGTGG
>JBIKUY010000438.1:0-3248 GCA_044347355.1 Prochlorococcaceae cyanobacterium
GAACTTGGGCTGCTCCGCCAGTGGATCCTTGAAGGAGCCAACGCGGGGGCGTCAACCGGGGGGGCCGCCATCAACTGGCAGCCGCTGCCCAAGGGAACCCACCCGGTCTACGCGGTCGCGGTCTCGGCCGACGGTCAATACGCGGTCGCTGGTCGCGGGAACAAGGTGGTCGTGTACCACGTCCCGACTGGTGACACGCTCGCCGAACTCGCCGACCCGGCCTTGGCGCCCCTGCAGTACCAGGGGAAGCCGATGTACGAGCCCGGCTCATCGCATCGCGACTTCGTGCATGCCCTCGCCATCAGCCCCAGCGGGAACATGATTGCCTCGGGGAGCTTCCGCGAAGTGAAGCTGTGGAGTCGCCCCGACAACTGGCAGCGGCTGGCCCTGCCCGCGAGCGCGGGGGTCGTGCCCGCCGTCGCGGTCAGCCCCGATGCCAAGTGGATCGCCACCGCTGGTGCCGACCACGTGATCAAGCTGTTCCAGTTCGGTGACGGAGCCGCGGGCAAGGTCCTGGGCGGGCATGCCGCGACTGTGTCGGGACTGCAGTTCTCGGCGGACGGGGCGACCCTGTACTCGGTCTCGCACGACAAGTCGCTGCGGGCCTGGAGTGTGGCGGAAGGGACCGCCGCCGGTCGCATTGACGCCCCGGCAGCCCTCAACGGACTCGCTCTCGCGGCGGATGGCAAGAAAGTGATTGTCGCCTGTGCCGACAACTCCCTGCGGGTCTTCAGCACCCCGGCCTTGAACCCCGCGGTGCTGACCACCGCGGCCCCCGTTCCCTTCCTGCGGGTGAGCCCCGACAAGAAACTGCTGGCGCTCGCCGAAGCCGATGGCAAGGTGACCATTGTCGAACTGGCGACAGGCAAGGTGCAGAAGCAGTTGGCGGGCCACACCGCCGCTGTGCAGGCACTCGCCTTCCATCCGAACTCGATGAAGCTGGTCTCGGGGGGGGCCGACAAGTCGGTGCGACTCTGGGATCTGGCCACCGGCCAGGCGGTCGTGGTGACGAACGGAATCCCGAACCCGGTCACCGCGGTAGCCTGGCATCCGGGTGGCAACCAGGTGGCGGCGGGCTGCAGTGACGGCCAGACGCTGCTGCTCAAGGTCGATGTGGCCGAGCCCCCGGTCGAGAAGATGCTCGCGGGGAACCCCGCGGCGATCACCGGCCTGGCGTATGCCAACGGCGGCGAGGCAGTCTACACCGCGTGCGCCGATGGCGGCTTGCGTCGGTTCCAGGTCGCCGACGGTGCCCAGCAGTGGGCCCAGTCGCACGGTGCGGCGATCAACGACCTCGCTCTCAGTCCCGATGGCAACCTGCTCGCGACCGCGGGCGAGAATGCCCAAGTGAGAATCTGGCAGGCGGCAAACGGCGCTGCCGGTCCCAAACCAGTCCTGGAAGGCTTCTCGGCCCCCGTGCGGAGCGTCGCTTTCGCGGGTGACAATGTCCATGTCGCGTCGGGCACCGCCAACAACCTGGTGTTGATCCACGATTCGAAAACCGGCATTGTCGAAGAGGTCTCGGGGGATCATGCGGGGCCGGTCGAAGCGCTGGCGTTCGCGGGCGAAACCGGTCGGCAGCTGTACTCAACCTCCGGTGACAAGACCCTGCGGACCCGTGGCCCCGCGTTCGAGCGGCAGATCGTTGGGCATGGTGCTCCGGTCACCAGCGTCGCGCTGGTGCCGCCGCAAGGGGCCCGTGTCGCCTCGGGCAGCGAAGACGGCACCCTGCGGATCTGGGACCTGGCCAATGGCAACCAGGTGGCATCGCTCGCGCACGGTGCGCCGGTGACCTCGATCGCAGTCGCTCCGGCGGGGAACCGCTACGTCTCGGGTGGGGCCAACAATGTGGCCATTCTCTGGGACGCCGCGAACAACCAGCAGGTGGCCCAGTTGAAGGGGGACAAGCGGCTGGGTCGGCGGGTGTACCACCTCGAGGCCGATGACAACGAAGCGAAGGCGACCCTGACCGCTGCCACCGCCGCGGTACCCGCCTCCGAGAAGACGCTCACCGAGCGGACCGAAGCGCAAAAGAAGGCGGTCGAAGCCAAGGCAGCCGCCGAGAAGAAGTCGGTCGATATGGCGACTGAGGCCAAGACGAAGACCGACGCCAAGGTGGTCGCCGACAAGACCTTCGCCGACGCCGATGCGGCGGCGAAGCTGGCGGTCGAAGAGAAGACCAAGGCCGACAAGGGAGTCACGGACGCCGACGCGGCCCAGAAGGCGGCGGTGCAGGCCCAGACCAAGGCGGCCGAAGAACTGAACAAAGACCCAAACAACGAGGGACTGAAAAAGGCCAAGGCTGACGCCGACACGGCGGTCAACAAGGCCAATGAAGACCTCAAGAAGGCGCAGGAAGTGAAGACGGCCGCCGAGAAAAAGATGGCCGACACCGCTGCCGCGCTGAAGACTGCGACCGACGCGAAGACCGCCGCCGACAAGGCGGCCGCCGACGCCCAGGCCAACGCCAAGAAGGCCGACGATGAAAAGGCTTCCGCGATCAAGGCCTCCGAGCAGGCCGACAAGGGAGTCAAAGAGGCAACCGACGGGGTCGCGAAGGCCAAGGTGGATCTGGAAACGTCGACCGCCAGGCAGAAGCAGAGCGAAGCGGCTCTCGTTGACGGCAAGGCGAAGGTCACCGAGAAAGAGAAGCCGATTCGCGCTGTCGGATTTTCCGCCGACGGGAAGCAGTTGGCCATTGGCACTGACGCCGGGCAGATCGCCACCTTCGATGGCGTGACAGGTGCTCCGCTGGAAGTGCTGGATGCCCACGGGACTCCGGTCCGGGCGTTGGCCTGGGGAGGACCCTCCGGGATCGTTTCGGGAGGTGATGACGCGCAGGCGAAGGTGTTCAGCGTCAATCCCGCCTGGAAACTGGCCGCTGTGCTGGGACCGAAGAAGGAGACGCCTGATGACTTGGCCAACTCGCTTTTTGTGAGCCGGGTGCTGAGTCTTGATTTCAGCCATGATGGCAAACTGCTGGCGACGGGCGGGGGCGATCCTTCCCGGTCAGGCGAGCTGATTGTGTGGGATGTCGCCACGCAGGCGCCGGTCAAGAACCTCGAAACGGCTCACAGTGACACGGTGTTTGGCATCGAGTTTTCCCGCGATGACAAGCTGCTGCTGTCGGGAGCCGCCGACAAGTTCGTGAAGATCCACGACATCGCGACAGGCAAACTCGTGAAGTCGTTCGAGGGGCACACCAACCACGTGTTGGACGTGAGCTGGCGGGGCGACATGAAGCAGGT
>JBIKUY010000305.1:0-3247 GCA_044347355.1 Prochlorococcaceae cyanobacterium
CGAACAGGGGGGCACCGTCATCCCCCAGGGTGGCGGCATCGATGCGGGCCATCAGCCGCCGCCGCCGCGGGCTGCCGAAGTGGATCAGGGCGGCGAGGTTGTCCTTCTCCAGGCCCGGCTCGCCGCTGATCAGCACCGGCCGGGCCTCGGGGTCGGCGGCGGCATCGCGCACCGCCTGGCGCAGCCGGTCGGCATAGCGGCTGCTGCCCACCACCCCGCGGCGGGAGCGGCCCAGCAGGTGGGGAGCCAGCTTCAGCAGGCAGGCCTGGATGTCCGGGTCGAGGCCAGCCTCTACGCCGGGCGCGGCGGGCTCATCCAGAGATGGCTGCTCGGGCGAGGGCTGCTCGGGCGAGGACGGAACCATCGGCATGTCCCTACAGCGGCGCGATCCCCGGTCACACCCTGGCACAGATGGCCGGGATGGCCATCACGCCGATGCCTGCCCTGGCCAGGGGCCCTGCTCCATAGGCTGGCGGCCTGCAACGCCCTCTTCGGCACGGCTCCCATGGCCCTCACCCTCTACGGCGGCGCCCGCACGCGCGCCTCAATGCCCCGCTGGTACCTGGAGGAGAAGGGCATCGCCTACAGCTGGCGCGAGCTCGACCTGCAGGCGGGCGAGCACCGCCAGCCACCCTTCACGGCGATCAACCCCTTCGCCAAGCTGCCGGCCTTGGAGGACGACCGCTTCAGCGATCCGGCCGGCGGGCCCCTGCGGCTGTTCGAGAGCGGCGCCATCCTGCTGCACCTGGCCGAGCACGACGGCGGCGAATTCAGCGGCCCGCCGGAGCAGGCGGCGGTGCGGCGGGCCAAGGTGGCCCAGTGGCTGCTGTTCGCCAATGCCACCCTGGCGGTGGCCCTGTTCGTGCCCAGCAACCGGGAGCGGGAATTCCCGCGGCTGATGGGCGTGCTCGATGGCCTGCTGGCCGAGGGCCGGCCGCTGGTGGGCGAGAGCTGGGGCGCCGCCGACTGCGCGGTGGAGGCCTACCTGGCCTACCTGCCGATCTTCTTCCCCGAGATCGACCTGGAGCCCTGGCCCGGCGTGCGGGCGACGATCGCCCGAGCTCAGGCCAACCCCGCCTACCAGCGGGCGATGGGCAGCCGGTGAATCGGGTGGTGAATCGGCCGGTGGGAGCAGGATCCGCCCAGGCCTTCGCCCCATTCCGCTGGGGCGGTGAGCGGCTGGAGCTGCTGGCGCAGCGGGCGATCTGGGATCCGCAGCGGCGGGTGCTGCTGCTGGCCGACCTGCACCTGGGCAAAGCCGAGAGCTTCCAGGCCCAGGGCATCCCACTGCCCAGCGACGGCGACGCCGCCACCCTCAACGACCTGCTGGAGCTGGCGGCGCGGCGACGGCCCGAGCAGGTGATCGTGCTGGGCGACCTGATCCACGGCCCCCTGGGCCTCACCGCCGAGCTGCGGGCCAAGCTGGCCGCCCTGCCGGAGCTGCTGGGCTGCCCGCTGCGGTTGGTGGGCGGCAACCACGAGCGGGGCAGCTGGATCGCCGGCCTGGCCCAGGAACCGAGCCAGGCCCTGGGCCCCTGGTGGCTGAGCCACGAACCCGACCCCCGGGCCGGCCTGCTCAACCTCTGCGGCCACCTGCACCCGGTGGCCCAGCTGGGCGGCAACGGCGACCGCCTGCGCCTGCCCTGCTTCAGCTACTGCCCGCGCAGCGAACGGCTGGCCCTGCCCGCCTTCGGCGCCCTCACCGGCGGTATGCCCCTGCCCCGCCACGAACAGCAGTGGCTGGTGGCTGAGGGGGCGGTGCTGGCGGTGCAGCGGGCAGGCCGGCAAGCGAGCTGAACAGGCAAGCGAGCTGAACAGCCGTGGCGATCAGCCGTCCGCAAACACCCTCTCCCAGTCGCGCGCCATGTCCACCACGTGCCAGCCGCGCTCGGGGGCCTGGCGCAGGGCCTCCACCAGGCGGCCGGTGCTCTTCGTTTCCGCGTCGTAGGCGAATTCGCGCTCGGCGTCGGTGTGGTGCACGATCAGGCCGAAGCTGGGGCGCGGGTTGTTGATCGTGGTGTACTGCAACATCGCCAGGTCGCCGTCGCTGTTGCCAAAGGCCATCAGCGGCCGGCGGCCGATGAACTGATGGATGCCCGCCGGCTTGCCGGCGCCATCGTTCACGAACAGCGTGTCGAGCGACTTGAGCAGCACTGGGCCGCTCTCGCGTAGTTCGAAGCTGGTGCGGCCGGTGGAGCCCACCACCCGCTCGGGCGGGATGCCATACACCCGCTCCACCCACACCCGCATGAAGTCGGCGCCGCCGCCAGACACGATGAAGCTGCGGAAGCCGTAAGCGCGCAGCAGCCGCAGCACCTCCTGCATCGGCGCGTAGGTGAGGGCGTCGTAGGGCCGATCGAAGCGGGGATGGCGGGCTGAGCGCAGCCAGGTTTCCACCGACGCCGTGAACCCCTCGGTGGTCATGCCGGCATGGGTCACGGCCATCACCCGCAGCAGGCCCTCGAAATGCTCGCCAGCCATCAGGGCACCGATGTCGCCGGCCAAGGCCGCCTGCACCATCGGATCGTCAGCCAGGGCGGGCTCGCGCTGCACCGCGCCGATCAGTTCGGCGAAGGCGAAGGCCGCCTGGAAGGGCAGCGGCTGCTCCGGCCAGAGGGTGCCGTCGTTGTCGAACACCGCCACCCGCTCCGACTCCTGCACAAACGCAGCCGAGTCCTCGCTCGTCACCGCCGCCACAAAGGCCAGCAGCGAGTCCTTCACGACACCGGGCCGCCAGGAGGGCAGCGGATCAACAACCCCTGAGGTCATGACTGTTCCCCGCTCAGGCCGACTGGCCTCAACCCTCGGCCGCCGCCAGGGCCCGCACCACATCGCCGCGGGTGAGCACACCGGCAGGCTTGCCATCGCCATCCAGCACGAACAGCCGCTGGGTGCCGCCCTCGTGCAGCTGGCGCGCCGCCGCCGGCAGGGGCAGGTCGGCGCCGCAGGTGTGGGTGCGGCGGTTCATCACATCGCCCACCGTGCTGCCCAGCACCTGGTGCACCTCCTTGTCCCAGTTGAGCGGGTTGCGCAGGTAGATCACCGCGTCGAGCAGCATCACGTAGGGGCCCGGCTGGAAGCCGCTCTCACGCACCATCAGGTCCTGCTCGCTGAGTTCCCCCACCAGCGCCCCGCTGGCATCGAGCACCGGCAGGCCGCTGATGTGGTGCTCGCTCATCAGCGTCACCGCCTCCTGCAGCGGTGAATCCTGGCTCACGCTCAGCACCGGGGTGGTCATCACGGCGGA
>JBIKUY010000306.1:0-3234 GCA_044347355.1 Prochlorococcaceae cyanobacterium
GCGTTCCAGACCTGCGACGGGTTGAGATAAGCTCAGAGAACCCGGTTCTGTTGATGCTCTCCGTAGGCAGGTCGTTCTGCCGATCGGGGGAATTTTCCTGAGGCTTGCCTGAGACGGCTTGCCTGAGACAACTTGCCTGGCCAGTTCCATCCGCGATTCAGCGCGGACGCTTCTCCGCCCTTCGACCCCAAACGACTTTTCCGTCGCCCACATCGGGCTTGACGTTCCTCACTCCAGCGTCAGCGGCTCCCCAGGATCAGCTCGCGCTTCAGGAACGCCAGGGGGCTAGAGGCCAAGACCAGCTGACAGGCCCACCAGCAGCCACCAACACTCTTCCTTCCAGGATTTTTTGTCTATGAGCGCCGTCCATCCCGGCACACCGATTCGCAATATTGCGATCATCGCCCACGTCGACCATGGCAAAACCACCCTGGTCGATGCCCTTCTGACCCAGTCGGGCATTTTCCGGGAAGGTGAGGCAGTGCCCACCTGTGTGATGGACTCCAACGACCTGGAGCGCGAGCGCGGCATCACCATCCTGTCGAAGAATACGGCGGTTGATTACGACGGGATTCGCATCAACATCGTCGATACCCCGGGCCACGCCGATTTCGGCGGCGAGGTGGAGCGTGTGCTCGGCATGGTGGATGGCTGTCTACTGATCGTCGACGCCAACGAGGGCCCGATGCCCCAGACCCGTTTCGTGCTCAAGAAGGCATTGGAGAAGGGCCTGCGCCCGATCGTCTTCGTCAACAAGATCGACCGGGCGCGGGTCGACCCCGAGGTGGCGGTCGACAAGGTGCTCGATCTATTCCTGGAACTGGGCGCCGACGATGACCAGTGCGACTTCCCCTACCTGTTTGGCAGCGGCATGGGCGGCTACGCCAAGCCGGACATGAAGACTGAGAGCGACAACATGTTGCCCCTCTTCGAAGCCATCCTGCGCCATGTTCCGCCGCCGGTGGGGGATCCCGAGAAGCCCCTGCAGCTGCAGGTAACCACCCTGGATTATTCCGATTTCCTCGGTCGGATCATGATCGGCCGCATCCACAACGGCACGATCAAGGCCGGTCAACCCGCCGCCCTGATCCGCGACGACGGCAGCATCAAACGCGGCCGCATTAGCAAGTTGCTCGGCTTCCAGGGCCTGCAACGCGTGGAGGTTCAGGAGGCCCGCGCTGGCGATCTGGTGGCCGTGGCCGGCTTCGATGAGGTGAACATCGGCGAGACGATCGCTTGCCCGGATCACCCCGAAGCCCTGCCACTGATCCGGGTGGATGAACCCACTCTGCAGATGACCTTCGTCATCAACGATTCACCCTTCGCTGGCAAGGAAGGCAAGTTCGTCACCAGCCGCCAGGTGCGCGATCGCTTGCAGAAGGAACTGCTCACCAACGTGGCGCTCCGGGTCGATGACACCGATTCCCCCGACCGTTGGGCCGTCAGCGGCCGTGGTGAACTGCACCTCGGCATCCTGATCGAAACGATGCGCCGCGAGGGTTACGAATTCCAGGTCTCCCAGCCCCAGGTGATCTTCCGTACCATCGACGGCACCCCGTCGGAGCCCTACGAAACCCTGGTGCTAGATGTGCCTGAGGAGTCGGTGGGCGCCTGCATCGAAAAGCTCGGCGTGCGCAAGGCCGAGATGCAGAACATGGAAAACACCAACGACGGCCGCACCCAGCTGGAGTTTGTGGTGCCTGCTCGCGGACTGATCGGTTTCCGGGGCGAGTTCATTCGCGCCACCCGAGGGGAGGGGATCATGAGCCACTCCTTCCTCGACTACCGCCCGATGCAGGGCGACATGGACAACCGCCGCAACGGTGTGCTCATTGCCTTTGAGGAGGGCACCGCCACTTTCTACGCACTCAAGGGTGCGGAAGACCGGGGCCAGTTCTTCATTACCCCGGGCACCAAGGTGTACAAGGGGATGATCGTGGGTGAGCACAACCGTCCACCCGACCTCGAACTCAACGTCTGCAAGGCCAAGCAGGTGACCAACATCCGCTCCGCAGGCGCTGAGGTGCTCGACACACTCCAGGCTCCAATCCAGATGACTCTGGAGCGGGCCCTCGAGTACATCGGACCCGATGAAATGCTCGAAGTCACCCCTGAATCGATTCGTCTGCGCAAGCTGCCGGCCAAGAAGCCAGCCAAGCGTTGAGCTCCCTCAGGGAACCCTTTGGTTGGGCAGGTGTTGGATCCCTCTGATCCCGAGGAGCTGGCATTGAGCAGGGACCCGCGCTTCCAGGCTGCGGTTGAACTGTTCAATGCCGGCGAGTGGTACGCCTGCCACGATGGTCTTGAGGAGCTCTGGCATGAAACAGCTGGTGCGATGCGGCCTGTGCTCCAGGGGATTCTGCAGATCGCCGTGGGTCAGCTTCACCTCAGCCGTGGAAACATCCGAGGTGCAGTGATTCTCACGGGCGAGGGGCTGGGCCGGTTGCAGCGCAGCCCTGACCAGGCTCTGGGTCTGGATCTGCTGGCCCTGCGGGCCCAGGCCACGGACTGGCTGCGGGCGCTGCAGCAAGACCAACCCACAGGGGATCTGCCACCACCGAAGGTTCAGTGGTTGCCATCGGATGGTGCTCTGTAGATTTGGAGTTGATGCCTGAGGGTCAGCCCATCGTCGCCTTGTTGCGTTACCTCCCGACTCAATGGCTGGCTCTTGTTGTTGGCTGCTTTGCCTTGGTTGGCGGTGTGGGTCATGCCCAGTCGCCTGCCGTGACACCGACGACCGGGGTCGTGTCGATTGAATCCGATGTCCAGCGCGCCGACAATGTCACCGGGGTCGTCACGGCTACCGGCAACGTGCGCATCATCTATGCCGACCGCCGCGTGGTGGCCACCGCCCGCCAGGCGCAGTACTTCAGCCGTGAAGGGCGGGTTGTGCTCAGCGGCGATGTCGATGTGATCCAGGCCGATGGTCCGTCCCTTCGGGCTGAGCGGATTACTTATCTCGTTGATCAGCAACGGGTGGTCGCTGAGCCGACGGCGGGCCGGCAGGTGTACAGCAGCTTTCCGATCACTCCCCTCACGGCTGACAAGCCCGACCGCACCACCCCATGAGCTTGGTGCTCGACGACGTCGTCCTGGCCATTGGCGGCAGGGTGCTCGTGAACCATGTATCGATCCAGCTCGATCCAGGTGAGGTGGTGGGTCTGCTCGGACCCAACGGTGCGGGAAAAACCACCACATTCGGCCTGGTGACTGGCCTGCTCCGGCCGGATAGCG
>JBIKUY010000307.1:0-3228 GCA_044347355.1 Prochlorococcaceae cyanobacterium
GCGCCACCGTGATTCCGGTGTTCTGCGGCGGGCTTGATTTCACCAAGCCGGTGAATGCCTTCTTTTACGACCCGATCAATCCCGATACTCCCCTGGTTGATGGGGTGGTGAGTCTCACCGGCTTTGCCCTGGTGGGTGGCCCCGCGCGCCAGGACCATCCCAAGGCGATTGAGGTGCTCAAGAAGCTCAACCGTCCTTACATGGTGGCCTTGCCACTGGTGTTCCAGACAACCCAGGAGTGGGAGGAGAGCGATCTCGGTCTGCACCCCGTGCAGGTGGCGCTACAGATCGCCATTCCTGAACTCGATGGCGCCATCGAGCCGATCGTGCTCTCGGGCCGCGACGACGCGACCGGCAAGGCACACACCCTGCAGGACCGGGTGGATGCCATCGCCGAACGCTCGATCCGCTGGGCCTCCTTGCGGATTAAGCCTCGCAGTGAAAAGAAGCTGGCGATCACCGTGTTCAGCTTTCCGCCCGACAAAGGCAACGTGGGCACCGCCGCCTATCTCGACGTGTTCGGCTCCATCCACCGGGTGATGGAGGAGATGCGCGCCAAGGGCTACGACCTGAGCGGCTTGCCCAAAACCAGCAAGGAGCTGATGGAGGCGGTGCTGAAGGACCCCGAAGCCATGGAGGGGGCCCCAGAGCTAGCGATCGCCCACCGCATGACCGTGGAGGAATACGAGCGGTTAACGCCCTACTCCGAGCGCCTGGAGGAGAACTGGGGCAAGCCACCCGGCAACCTCAACTCCGACGGCACCAACCTGCTGATCTACGGCCGCCACTTCGGCAACGTGTTTGTGGGCGTGCAGCCGACTTTTGGCTATGAGGGCGACCCGATGCGGCTGCTCTACTCCCGCAGCGCCAGTCCCCACCACGGCTTCGCCGCCTACTACACCTACCTGGAGAAGGTGTGGGGGGCCGATGCGGTGCTGCACTTCGGCACCCACGGCTCGCTGGAATTTATGCCCGGCAAGCAGATGGGCATGAGCGAAACCTGCTATCCCGATTCGCTCATCGGCGCCTTGCCCAACCTCTATTACTACGCCGCCAACAACCCCTCTGAGGCCACGATCGCCAAGCGACGCGGCTACGCCGAAACGATCTCCTACCTCACCCCGCCCGCTGAAAACGCAGGCCTCTATAAGGGCCTGAAGGAGCTGGGCGAACTGGTGGGCAGCTACCAGCAACTGCGAGAGGGGTCCAGGGGTGTGCAGATCGTCAACGCCGTTGTTGAAACCGCCCGCCAGTGCAACCTCGACAAGGACGTCAGCCTGCCAGAGCTGGACGCCTCCGAGCTGGATCTCGACGCCCGCGACGCCGTGATCGGTGCGGTGTACCGCCAGTTGATGGAGATCGAGAGCCGGCTGCTGCCCTGCGGCCTGCACACGATTGGCAAGCCCCCAACCGCCGAAGAGGCCATCGCCACCCTGGTGAACATCGCCGCCCTCGAGCGCGAGGAGGAGGGCATCCGCTCCTTGCCGAGCCTTCTGGCCGAGAGCCTGGGCCGAACGATCGCCGATGTGTACAAGGGGAATGATGAAGGTGTGCTCGCCGATGTGGAACTCAACCGGCGGATCACCGAAACCAGCCGCGCCGCTGTGGGCGCCATGGTGCGCTCGGTGACCGGTAGCGATGGCCGGGTGACCCTGCGGCGCAACTTCGGCTGGCTGTTTGATTGGCTCACCACGTTCGGCTTCAAGCTGCCAAGCCCCTGGCTGCGTGCCTGCTGCAGTGACGGGTTTGTGAGCGTGGATTCGGTAGAGCTCGACAAACTGTTCGCCTACCTCCAGTTCTGCCTCGAGCAGGTGTGCGCCGACATGGAGATGGAGAGCCTGCTGCGGGCGCTTGACGGTGAATATGTACTGCCAGGCCCCGGTGGCGACCCAATCCGCAACCCCGGCGTGCTGCCCAGCGGCAAGAACCTCCACGCCCTCGACCCCCAGGCCATCCCAACCAGGGCCGCCATCGCCGCCGCCAAGGGCGTGGTGGACAAGCTGATTGAGCGCCAGCGGCAAGAGCAGGGCACCTGGCCTGAAACGATCGCCTGCGTGCTCTGGGGCACCGACAACATCAAGACCTACGGCGAATCGCTAGCCCAGATCCTGTGGTTCATCGGTGTCAAACCCGTGGCCGATTCTCTGGGCAGGGTGAACAAGCTTGAACTGATCCCTCTTGAAGAGCTGGGCAGGCCCCGCATCGATGTGGTGGTGAACTGCAGCGGTGTGTTCCGCGACCTGTTTATTAACCAGATGGCCCTGATCGACCAGGGCGTGAAGATGGCGGCCGAGGCCGATGAGCCCCTGGAGATGAACTTCGTGCGCCGGCACGCCCAAGAGCAGGCCGCCAAGGAGGGCATCTCACTGCGCGACGCGGCCACCCGAGTGTTCTCCAATGCCAGCGGTAGCTATTCCTCCAATGTGAACCTGGCCGTTGAAAACAGCACATGGGAGGAGGAGAATGAACTTCAGGAAATGTATCTCTCCCGCAAGACATTTGCCTTCAACGCCGACAACCCCGGTGAGATGAACCAGAAGCGCGAGGTGTTCGAGGCGGCGATGAAAACAGCCGACGTGACCTTCCAGAACCTGGATTCAGCCGAAATCTCTCTCACGGACGTCAGCCACTACTTTGACTCCGATCCCACCAAGCTGATCCAGGGGCTGCGCGATGACGGCAAGGCGCCTGCCAGCTATATCGCCGACACCACCACGGCCAACGCCCAGGTGCGCTCCCTGAGCGAAACGATCCGACTTGATTCTCGCACCAAGCTTCTCAATCCCAAGTGGTACGAGGGAATGCTCAACAGCGGCTACGAGGGCGTGCGCGAAGTGGCCAAGCGGCTCAATTTCACCCTGGGCTGGAGCGCCACCAGCGGTGCAGTGGACAACTTCGTTTATGAGGACGCCAACGACACCTTCATCAACGACCCAGAGATGCGCCAACGGCTGATGGACCTCAACCCCCACAGCTTCCGCCGCATCGTGGGCACCCTGCTGGAGGTGAACGGTCGGGGCTACTGGGAGACGAGCGCGGAAAATATCTCCCAGCTCCAGGAGCTGTACCAGCAAATTGAGGACAAAATCGAGGGAGTTAGCGAGGGTTAAATCACTCCTTGCAAAGCAAGCCAATCCATAGCTGATCTACTCCAGCCTCGGCCCCGCTAACCCGACCCACCAAAGCCGAACGCCAACAGCTCGCGGTCCATTACAAATCTTCATAGAC
>JBIKUY010000017.1:0-12447 GCA_044347355.1 Prochlorococcaceae cyanobacterium
GGGCGTGTTGCTTCTGCTGCTGCTTTTGCGGTTGTTTCTGTTGTTCGGCCTTTTTCTTTTTCTTCTGATCGTCCTCTTTTTCTGCCAGCAAGAGACCTTGTCCCCTCGCGGAGGGCAGGGAGGCTTCGGTGTGCAAGCGCTGCTGCTGGGGCAGGGCGGCAACGGCAGGGAGAGTAGCGTTGCCGGCCAGCAACAGTGCTGCTGCAAGGGCACGAAGCGACTGACCGCGTTGAAGGAACCTCGTCATCAGGGTGATATGTGGCCTTACAGGAGAAATCTGGTGCACCTGAAGCACAAAGAGAACGGCGGGAAACCGCCCTCAAGGGCCTCGTCTGATGGGCTTGGGCTGGGCGATGCCTCCCATCCGTCGCCGACTCAGAGCAGTTGCCCGGCCATCACGGCCGCAACGGCCGAGAACAGGGTGATTCCCAGGGCGGTGAGGGGGTTCTGCCCTTGGGCCACGGCCACACTGGTGACGACACCCGCACCGATGCAGGCCACCGCCAGTTGGTTCACCAGATCGCCGTGATCGCGGGGGGTGGGGCTTGGGGTCACGGCTGGAGCTGCAGATGCACAGGACCGTAGGGGTGGCTGTCGGTTGCGCCACGGCCAGGCCGCTGGCTTGTTACGCCGTGTCGGAGTTCGTCATACCCCGCAATCTTGAAGCGGGCCGGGCCCGTCCGCCCTGGGCCCATGCCTGCAGCTGCTCCAGCTGCTCACGGGCCGTGCGTGAGAGGGGCACCACCTGACTGGCGGCGGCCACGAGGTCGGCTTCGTTGAATTCTCGGGCTTCGGCGAAGGCCAGGTGCATGGCCTCGATCACGGTCTGTTCCAGTTCGGCGCCGGAGAATCCCCCGGTGCGATCCACTAACACCTCCAGAGGGATCTTGTGCTCGGGCCTCCGACGGCGCAGCTGCAGGTCGAGGATGGCGCGTCGCTCCTCGACGCTGGGCAGGTCGAGCAGGAAGATTTCGTCGAAGCGGCCCTTGCGCACCAGTTCGCCCGGTAGGCGCTCCACGGCATTGGCCGTGGCCACCACGAACACGGCGCTGGTCTTCTCGGCCATCCAGGTGAGCACCGTGCCCAGCACCCGCTGGCCGGTGCCGCCGTCACTGCGGGAATCGCCGCCAAAGCCCTTGTCGATCTCATCGATCCAGAGCACGCACGGGGCCATAGCCTCCGCCCGCTGGATCATCTCGCGGGTGCGGGCCTCGCTGGCTCCCACCAGACCCGCGAACAGACGCCCCACATCCAGCCGCAGCAGGGGCATGCCCCAACTGTGGGCGATCGCCTTGGCCGTGAGCGATTTGCCAGTGCCCTGGGGGCCCACCAGCAGCACTCCCCTGGGCAGGGGCAGGCCGTAGCGGCGGGCCTCTTCGCTGAAGGCCAAGCGCCGCTGTTCCAGCCAGTGCTTGAGCGCGTCCAAGCCACCGATGTCGGCCGGGGTGGCCTCGCTGGGGCAGTACTCCAGCAGTTCACTCTTGGCGATCGCCTGGCGCTTCTCCTCCAGTACCTCAGCCAGGTCGTCCTCGCTCAACCGACCGCGGCGGGCCAGGGCACGGGCGGCCAGTTGGCGCACCCGCTGGGCGCTGAGCCCATGGCAGGCGCTGGTAAGCCGATCCAGCACGCCGGCTGGCAGGGGTTCCCCACAAGCCTGGGCGATCGAGCTGAGCAGCTGGCTGATCTCCCGGGCATCCGGCAAGGGCAGTTCCAGCACGGTGACGCTGTCATCGAGCTCCGCGGGCAGTTGCCAGTTGGGGGCGGTGATCACCAGGGTGCGGGCGGCCTGGCGCAGGGCACCGGCCAGGTTGCGTAGGCGGCGGCAGATGCCGGCGTCCTCGCAATACCGGTGGAAGTCGCGCAGCAACAGGATCGCCTCCTGGTCGGCTGGCAGCGGGTCGAGAGCGGCAAGGGCAGCCATGGGGTTGCGCGCCGCTTCCCCTGAGCGGTTGGGAGCACCGCTGAGTCCATCCACAAAGTCCCAGCGCAGCAGGGTGCGGTTGCCAAGGCGCTGGGCAGCTTGCTCCAGCAGGCTCTCCACCCGCTCCTCTTCCAGGCTGCGGATCCAGAGGATCGGCGTGCGGGCGCGGATGAGCAGATCCAGCTGGTCGGCCCAACTGCCGGCGGCGCTCATGGGGCCTCGGAATCAGGCTGTTGCAGGGCCTGAAGGGCGGCCCAGCGGGGATCAATCCCTGCATCGGCGCTGCCCCAGCTAGCTGGTCCCGGGCAGTCGGGACCACACCGGTTCACGGCAGGCAGCAGCAGGCTGAGCTGCTCAAAGGTCCAGTGCACCGGATCAAACGTGCCCTGGGGGTCGAGGCTCTCGCTGAGGGCGTCGGGGTCGAGATCCAGCACCGCTTCACCCCCCTCGATCAGGCTGGTCTCCAGGCCCTGCTGGCGGGCCTGTTCTCCCAGCCAGAGCAGCTCGTGGGTTTGAAAGCTGAGGGGGTGGTTGAAGTGCTGCAGGCAGCGGTCGCAGCGGAGGGTCACGATCGTGGACGCCTCGCCTTCCACCTCCAGCAGATTGCCGCGGTGGATGGCCTGAACGTTCCCGCGCACGGGGGTAAGGCTCTCGAGCTGCTCCAGATGCTGATCGAGCTCCCAGCGGCGGCCTTCGGCCAGGCCGCTGAGCTCCTGGATCGCAACAGGACGCAGATTGCTCACTTTTTGCCCTTGGGCTCAAAGGGAAGGCGGCTTGCATCACCCCCTCCGTCACTGGCCATCACCGTCACGGCCTGCTGGGCGCGCTGCTGGTCGAGGATCTTTTGCAGGTTCTCAGGCAGGGCCTCACGGCTGAGTAGGAAGGTTTGCAGAGCCTGGAAGATGTTGGCCACCACCATGTAGAGCAGCACTCCGGCCGGCAGGGGGAAAAACAGGAACATGGCCGTGATCATTACCGGCGTGATCTTGTTCGCTGTGGCCTGTTGGGGGTTGGCGGGCATGCCCATCCCCGAGAGGATTTGGGAAACGAAGAGGCTGGCACCGAAAGCGGCCACCAGGATGGCGATATCCCAGTTCACGCCCCCATCGCCCATGAAGCCCACCTGACCAAGGGCCTGGATGAACAGGAAGCCGGTACGGGCTGCCAGACCGGGCACCTTTGCTTCCACCGTGGCATCACCGGGTGCCAGGGCTGTGATCGTGCCGTTCTGATCCACGCTCACCACGCCCTCGCCTTTGGAGACGGTCCAGGTGGGCTGGAACCTGCTGCCGTTCTCGGCATCGGCGAGCACACTGCCGAAACTGACACCATCACGGGTGTGCAGGCTCACGGTTTCGGTCTCACCCACGCCCAGCTTGGTGCCCTTCTCCAGGGTGCCGATCACCGGGACGTGGTTGCTGCTGCTCAGGAAAATCGAGTGGCTGGCACTGTTGAAGGGTTTGGGTTCAACGGTGGCGATCTGCTCAGCCGGAAGCACCTTCACATTGAAGGTGTAAGGCACGTCGGCAAAGGGTGAACCCCGCAGGGTGGCGAACAGGGCGAACAGGATCGGCATCTGCACCAGCAGGGGCAGACAGCCAGCCAGAGGACTCCCGAACTCCTGCATCAGCTTGCCGAGTTCCTCCTGCTGTTTCTGGGGGTTGTTGGCGTGCTTGCTGCGGATCTCAGCCTGGCGTTGCTGCATCACCGGCTGGGCGATGCGCATGCGGCGGGCATTACGGATTGAGCCGGCGCTGAGCGGGAACAGGGCCAGCCGGATCACCACGGTGAGGGCGACGATCGCCAGGCCATAGCTGGGGACCAATCCGTAGAAGAAATCGAGGATCGGAATCAGCAGGTTGTCGGAGATGTAGCCGATCACGGCGCAGGGGGTGCTGGGGAGAAGGGGTCAGCGTGGCTCAGTGTGCCTGAGCGGGGGCGGGGTTGAAGGGGCGATTCAGGCGGCGATGCCTTTGGGCTTGGCCGGTTGACAGGCTTGGCGTCGTTCCTCGATGTAAGTCTCCAGCTCGCGGAAGCGGGGCACCGAGCGCATCTCCAGCTTGGCGCCGTCGTTCAGCACCAGCACCATGTCGCCCCAGGCGCCAAATCCGCGGGGCACACTGCGGACCTCGCGAATTTGGTTGTACACCACTTGGCTGCGGTCCCGTCCCATCCAGCCGCCATTCACCTCGATCCGGCGACTGGTGATGCGGAAGCGCAGCCACAGGGCCCGCACAATGGCCCCCACGGCGAAGGGGATACCGATCAGGGTGACGCCGAAGAGGAGGTTGAGCAGCAGGTCCCCTCGGGCCGGCCCCCCTTCGTAGAACACGGTTTCCTGGATCTGGGCGCTGGTGGATGCGGGGGAGGATTTGCTCATCAACTCAGGCCTGCGCGCTGCAGAAGCTGTTCGCATTCTCCCAGCAGACTGGCAGGATCGCGTTCAGCGCTTCCCGGCTTGCAGCTCAACAGCAGCCATACGGGAGCCTCAGGCCGCCCGATCGGCAGCTGGGCCAGGTGGTTGTGCAGCAGGCGGCGTAGGCGGTTGCGCTGCACGGCCCGCTTGTGCACCTTGCTGCTCACCACTACCCCGCAGCGCCAGGGGCTTGGGCTGTATCTGCGCTGCTCGGGGGGGAGCAGGTCGGGCTCGGCGGGCAGCCAGCGCAGCATCAAAAAAGGGCCGTGGCTGGCACGGCCCCTGCGGTAGAGGCGATCGAAGACGCGTTGGCCCTTGAGCCGGTGCCTCTGGGGCAGGGCCATGGGGTCTGGCTCAGACGGCCAGGCGGGCGCGGCCCCGGCGGCGTCGGGCACGGATCAAACGCCGGCCGGTGTGGGTGCGCATGCGAACCCGAAAACCGGAGACCCGTTTGCGCTTGCGGCTGGTTCCTTCAAGTGTGCGCTTGGTCATGGCCGGATGCTCGCTCCCCTCTGCTCATCAGAATTGGACTGAACGGCCAACCTATCAGGCGAGGGGTGCGGCTTAATTGCTGGGGGGTTCGATCTGGATGAGCCAGCTGCCCAGGTAGCCCGAGATCGGCACGTCCCCGGGTGCCTGCGCCAGGGCGTTGAACTGGTACATGCCGGTGCTGAAGGGGTTGAACAGGCGGATGTGCACGCCGAACGTGCCGGTATCCGGGATCGGTGTATCGGGGAAAATCTCCAGAGCCCGACCATCCTCTGTCAGCTCGATCGTGGCCGGAATCTCCTCCTCACACCGGGTGCGGGCCAGCATGCCGCCCTCACTCATGCGGCAGAGCCGCACTCTCTTGGTGTCGATCGTGGCGTCAAACGAGGCAGGGATCGTGACGCTGAGCTTGAGGATGGCGGTCTTTCGGTCCCGCGGCCGGAGCATCAGGTAGTACTCCGAGCGCCGCAGACGCTGGGTATTGGTGATGTAGAAGTACAGCTTCCGGTAGTCGCTGCTGTTGTCCCAGCGAAACTCCATCAGCCCCGGAGTGCCCTGGGCGGCTGCCGGCTGAACCATGGGGCCTTGGCCGGTGGCGCTGAGGCCCAGCAGGCCCACGGCACTGAGGCTGGCAGTTGCTGCCAAGCCAGCAAGGGGTTTGCCCAGCCACGCCAGTGGGGAAGTTGCCATCGGGCCAAGGTGTCTCATTGCTTGATTCTCAGCAGCCCGTGCACGGGGCTGGTGAGATCAGTGGCCGGCGCGCTAGCTGGCGCGGTCCGGCCGCAGCCGGCTGGCTTCGCGCAGATAGGGATGACAGGGCTGGCGCTCACCCTCCATCCATGCGTGGGCCAGCAGGCGGATGCAGCGGGGCAGATCGCCGCTCACGGCCATCTGCTGGCAGTCGAGCAGGGCCACATGTTCCCAGCCATTGCGGCGCCTGGCGATCGCCGCTGGAAACACGGCATCCAGATCGGCGGTGACCGAGAAGGTCACCGACACCACCAGCTCGCCCATTAGCCCGTTACGGGCCACCAATGCGTCCACCAGTTCGGCCACGGCACTGGCGATGGCCTCGGCGGTGTTGGCCTCGGCGGTGGTGGCCCCGCGTAGGGCCCGCAGTTGCAGGCCGTCGCTCATGGCCGCCAGAGCCAGAGGGGCTGGCCAGCCCAGGCCAGTTCCAGGCTGAGGGCCTGGCAGAGGGCCCGTAGGGCTGAGCGCCCTGGCAGCAGGCCAGCGAAGCCGCGCGGCGCTGGCCCGAACTCCGTGGGCCTGGTTTTCTGCGGATCGAGTCCAGCCAGGGCGGCCGCCAATTCCCGGGCCCGCTCCTCATCGCCCAGCTCATCCACCAGCCCCAGCTCCAGGGCCTGGGCACCGCTAAACACCCGGCCATCGGCAAAACTGCGCACCTGCTCCTCCGCCAGGCCCCGGCCCTCCGCCACGGCCGTCACGAACTGGCTGTAGCTGGAATCGATCAGGCTCTGCAGCAGCTGCCGCTCCCCTTGGGTGAGGGCCCGGTCGGGCGAGAGGATGTCCTTGTAGAGCCCGCTCTTCACTGTCTCGAAACTCACGCCAACCCGCTCCAGCAGTTTGGAGAGGTTGTTGCCTCGCAGGATCACGCCGATCGAGCCGGTGATCGTGCCGGGGTTGGCCACGATCTTCTCGGCAGCCACGCCGACGTAAACCCCGCCGGAGGCAGAGATGTTGCCGAAGCTGGCCACCACCCGGCAGCCCTTCTGGCGCAAGCGCACTAAGGCTGCGTGGATCTCCTGGCTGTCACCCACCGTGCCGCCTGGACTGTCAATGCGCAGCAGCAGGGCCGGGCACTCCCGCTGCTCCACCTGGCGCAGGGCTTTGAGCACCCGCTTGCGGGTTCCGCCAGCAATCGGGCCTTCCAGCGCAATCCGGGCCAGGGTGCGACGGGACTTGCGGCGCCAGGGCCAGATCATGCGGCAGCGGTCGAGGTGGCTGGATCTTAAAAAGAAGCGGTGATCCGGCCTCGGCCTCCATGCTTCAGGCCCCGCGCTGGTCCGACCTGCGTCCGCTGCTCCTGCTGTTGCCCTTCGCCCTGTGGGGAACGGCGATGGCGGCGATGAAGTCCCTGCTGGCTGGCGGAACGCCCCTGCAGGTGGCCTGTCTGCGCCTGTTGCCAGCCGGCCTGTTGCTGGTGCTGGTGGCCCAGGGTCTCGGCCGGCCTCTGCGGATCGACCGGCGCGACTGGCCGTGGCTGCTCGCCTTTGCCCTGGTGGATGGCAGCCTGTTCCAGGGGCTGCTGGCGAGGGGGCTGGGCCAGACCGGGGCCGGTCTGGGTTCGGTGCTCATTGACTCCCAGCCCCTGCTGGTGGCCCTACTGGCCCGCACCCTGTTCGGCGAGGCGATCAACCCGGTGGGTTGGTTGGGGCTGATGCTCGGCCTGCTGGGCATCCTTTGTCTGGGTCTGCCCCCTGCCCTGTTGGGGCACTGGTGGCTCGATGGACCGGCCGCCATCGGCGTGCGGGCCTGGAGCCATGGGGAGCTGTGGATGCTGGCCGCCGCCGCCGCCATGGCCGTGGGCACTGTTTTATCCCGCTATGCCAGCCGCCACAGCGATCCGGTGGCGATCACCGGCTGGCACATGCTGATCGGCGGCTTGCCCCTGGCCCTGCTGGCGGCACTGCCGGTGGAGCAAGGGGCGCCCTGGCTGCCGGTCTGGGGTGCGGCGGAGTGGGGTCTGATGGCCTACGCCACCGTGTTCGGTAGTGCCCTGGCCTACGGCCTGTTCTTCTGGTTCGCCAGCAGTGGTGATCTCACCGGCTTCACTGCTCTCACCTTCCTCACGCCGGTGTTTGCCCTGGGTTGTGGTGTGCTGTGGCTCGGGGAGCAGTTGCGGCCGCTGCAGTGGCTGGGGGCGGGGCTGGCCCTGCTCTCGGTGCTGCTGATCAACCGCAGGGCCCAGCTCTGGCAGGGTGGAACCGCGGTTATCCCAGAGGCTGCCGCGGAGGCTCCCTGATGCGGATTCTGGTGGTGAGCACACCCGTGGGACGCCTCGGCAGTGGCCGGGGAGGGGGCGTTGAGCTCACGGCCACCTCCCTGGTGGCCGGCCTGCTGGGCCGGGGCCATGGGCTCACGGTGTTGGCCGCCGAGGGTTCGCGCTTGCCTCCCGCCTGTGCTGCTGCCGAGCTCTGGCTTGCCTCCGGCCACGACCAGCCCAGCTGGCAACACCAGTCGCGTCAGGCCGCCGTGCAGATTCCCGCCCAGTCGCTGTTGGGGAGTCTCTGGCGCCGTGCCCTGGAAGAGCAGCACCGCTTCGACGTGATCGTGAATCTGGGTTACGACTGGCTGCCCCTCTGGCTCACACCCCACGCCAGCACGCCCCTGGCCCACCTGGTGAGCATGGGCTCGGTGTCCGAGGCGATGGATGGGGTGATTGCGGAGATCGCCCGTACTCAGCCCATCCATCTGGCCTTCCACACCGCCGCCCAGGCCGCCGATTTCCAGCTGTCGGGCCCGCCGCGGCTGGTGGGCAATGGCTTTGATCTGGACCGCTACCACTTGGCCGAGCAGCCCGATGCCCTGCTGGGCTGGGCCGGCCGGGTGGCCCCTGAGAAGGGACTGGAGGATGCGGCCCTGGTGGCGGCCAGGCTTGGCCTGCCCCTGGCGGTGTGGGGTCTGCGGGAGGATCCCGACTACGCCCGCCGGGTGGAACAGTCGGTGCCGGCGGGCACCCTGGAATGGCGTGGGTTTTTGCCCACCGACCAGCTACAAGCTGAGCTAGGGCGCTGTGCCGTTTTGCTGAACACACCCAAATGGAATGAGGCCTTCGGCAACGTGGTGGTGGAGGCGATGGCCTGTGGGGTGCCAGTGGCGGCCTATGCCCGGGGCGGCCCTGCGGAACTGGTGCAGGAGGGGCTGAACGGTTCCCTGGCCCCTGCGGACGACCTCGACGGCCTGCTTGCGGCTGTGCAGCGGGCGCGGAGTGTGCCGCGGCGGAGCTGCCGCCAGTGGGTGGAGCAGCACTGTTCCCGCGAGGCCTTCGCCATGCGGCTGGAGGCGTGGCTGGAGGCGGTGCACGAGAGCTGGATTCAGCGCCGATAGGGTTCGAAGCTGCGGCTGTTGAGCGTTCCGTTGTCTGTTGCGTCGCCGTTGAGGCCCGTCCTCCCTCCCCCAGCCGCGGCGGCTGGCTGGCGGGTGTGGCTGGCGAGCCTGGGGCTGGGCCTGCTGCTGTTCGTGTGGCAGCTCGGCAGCACGGGCTTGGTGGACGAGACGCCGCCCCTGTTCGCGGCTTCGGCCCGGGGGATGGTCGAGACGGGCAACTGGCTGATTCCCTGGGTGAACGGCTTGCCCCGTTACGACAAACCCCCACTGGTGTATTGGGCCATGGGGCTGCTTTACGGCCTGCCCGGTCAGCCCGGCTGGGATCCCCTGGGCACCTGGGCCGCCCGCTTGCCCTCGGCCCTGGCGACCGTGGCGGTGATGCAGGCCCTCGTGCACACCCTGCTGCGCTGGCCCCAGGCCCAGCGTCGGCCGGCTCTCACCGCCTTGAGCGCCGCCCTGGCCTTCGCCCTCTCGCCCCTGGTGCTCATCTGGGGCCGAATCGCCGTTAGCGATGCCCTGTTCAGTGGGTGCCTGGCGATCAGCCTGTTGCTGTGCTGGAGAAGTTATGCCGCCGGTGGCCGCCGCTGGTGGGTCGGCTGGCTGTTGCTGGGTCTGGCCGTGCTCACCAAGGGGCCGGTGGCCGTGGTGCTGCTGGGCCTCACCCTCGTGGGCTTCGGCTGGCTGCAGCGGGATCTGGCGGGGCTGGCCCGCAGCCTCCGCCCCCTGCGCGGGGCGCTGATCACAGCGCTGGTGGCCGGACCCTGGTACGGCCTGGCCCTGCTGCGGGAGGGTGAGCCCTTCTGGAACAGCTTCTTCGGCTATCACAACCTGCAGCGCTTCAGCAGCGTGGTGAACAACCACCAGGCGCCCTGGTGGTTCTTCGGGCTGATGCTGGTGCTGGCCAGCCTGCCGGCCACGCCGCTGCTGCTGCTCGGCCTGGTGCGGGGCTTGCGGGGTCGGCCCCTGCCGCCGCCGGTGTCGCTGCAGCGCTTCGCTGCCTGCTGGCTGCTGGCGGTGCTGCTCTTCTTCACGGCGGCAGCCACCAAGCTGCCCAGCTACTGGCTGCCGGCTACGCCGGCGGCGGGTCTGCTGATCGCCCTGGCCGCACAGCGGGGCGCCAGGCTGGCCTGGCGACTGACGCTCCTGCTGGCTTCCCTACTCGCCGTGGGGTTTGCCCTGGCGCCCCTGTGGGTGCCGGCGATCGTGACCCCGGAGATGCCCACCATGCCCGGGGAGTTGCTGGCCAGTGGCCGGTTGCCGCTCGCGGCGGTGTGCTTCGCCCTGGCGGCTGCGGTAGGCCTGGTGGCCGGCTGGCGTCGCGGCAACCCAGCCGCCTTGGTGGCTTTGCAGCTGCCGCTGGTGGCCTTTGTGCTGCTGGTGCTGTTGCCCTTGGCCCAGCTGGGCGACCGACTGCGGGCCGAGCCGGTGCGTCGCCTGGCGGCCAGTGTCCAGCGTCTGCGCCCAGATGGCGGATCCTTCCACCTGGCGATGGTGGGGATGTTGAAGCCCTCACTCCACTTTTATAGCCGCCAGGTGGTGGTGTACGAGGAGGCTGGGCCCCGGGGGCTGGTGAACCTCAGTGACCGGCTGGCGGGGGAGCGTCGGCAGGGCCAGACCCCAAGCCCTGCAGATGATCGCAGTGGTTTGCTGCTGGTGATCGACGCCGACACCGCCGCCCAGCCCCACTGGCAGGGACTGGAGCCCGAACAGCTCGACCAGGCGGGCATCTACCGGCTTTGGCGGCTCGACCGACGCCGGCTGGAACAGCGGGCAGCGGCCCTTCGCCGTGAGGGCCTGCAGCCGAACTGGCGCGAGCCCCGCCCGGAGCGCTACTGAACGGCAGCCATCACTGGGCCCCTTGCCCGCCGCCATTCCCCGGGGCTTGGGCCTCAGTGCTCAGCTCCTGTCGCCGGCAGAAGCTGCAGTGGCCCCAGCGGGCCATCTCGCCCGTGGGTGCCGGGCTGGCGCAACGGGGGCAGATCCCCATGCCATGCACGTCCGCCCGGCTGGGGTGGCTGGCCCACGCAGCCTGTTCCTCCTCCATGCCCAGCCGGGCGAGGGGGCTGGCATGGTGCTGCTCGACGCGCAGCTCGCGCACCGCAAAGCCCGCCGCCCGCAAGGCGCCTAGCAGTTGGTGGCGGTTGTACTGGAGAGCCTGCAGCCAGGGGCCCGGGGCGGCCCCCACCGTGAGACGGGAGCCCTGCAGGCGCAGGGGCCGGCAATGGGGAGCCAGCTGGGGGCCGGCGAGGTTGGGCCAACGCTGCCAGAGGGCCGCCAGATGGCCTTGGCGCTGCCACCCCCGCTCCAGGTTCGCCAGGCACTGGTGGAGGGCCGCGGCCGGCGGTCTGGGCGCGGGCAGCAGCAGCGACAGATTGCCGATGCGGCGGCTCGTCTGGTCGGGCTGGCGGGGAATGGCGGGCATCCTGGTCCAGCCCTTCTGGTGGCTGTGGCCGGTAGTGGTTAGCCTCCCAGCATCGCTCCTGTCTTCGCCACCCCGTATCTCACGATGGGCTTCTTTGAACGCCTGAGCCGTCTGTTCCGCGCCAATGCCAACGCGGTGATCAGCAGCATGGAGGATCCCTCCAAGATCCTCGACCAGTCGGTGGAGGACATGCAGAGGGATCTGGTGAAACTGCGCCAGGCCGTGGCCACCGCCATCGCCAGCCAGAAACGCATTCAGAACCAGGCCGAACAGGCGGAGAGTCAGTCGAAAACCTGGTACGAGCGGGCCGAACTGGCCCTCAAGAAGGGCGAGGAGGAGCTGGCCCGCGAAGCCCTCTCCCGCCGCAAGACCTACCAGGACACCGCCACGGCCCTGAACACCCAGCTCCAGACCCAGTCGTCCCAGGTGGAGCAGCTCAAGAAGAGCCTGCTGCAGCTCGAGAGCAAGATCTCCGAGGCCAAGACCAAGAAAGATATGCTCAAGGCCCGCGCCCAGGCGGCCCAGGCCCAGGAGCAGCTGCAGAGCGCCGTGACCGGCCTCGGCACCGACAACGCCATGGCGGCCTTTGAGCGCATGGAGGAGAAGGTGCAGTCGCTGGAGGCTCGCAGTCAGGCCGCCGCCGAGCTGGCTGGCGCCGATCTGGAGAGCCAGTTCGCCGCCCTGCAGAGCAGTGACGTGGACGAGGAGCTGGCCGCCCTGCGCAGCCGGCTGGAGAACAACAAGCTGGAGCCCAATCAAGAGCCGATCGCCCTGCCCGCCGAGGGTGGTCCGGCTCCCCAGCTGGAGCCCGTGAAGGTGGCCGAAGTGGATGCCGAACTGGAGGAGCTGAAGCGCTCGATCGACCAGCTCTGAACCCGCCGTCCCCGACTGGCTCCATACAATCCACCTTTCGCCGAGCCACCGTCGTGTCCGTCGCCCAGCTCACCGACGCCAACTTCGAAAGCGAAGTGCTGCAAGCGACCACGCCTGTGCTGGTGGATGTGTGGGCCACCTGGTGCGGCCCCTGCCGGCTGATGGCCCCGCTGATGGACTGGGCGGCGGGCGCTTACACCGGCAGGCTGTCGGTGGGCAAGCTGGAGGCTGATCCCAACCCTGTCAGCCGAGACC
>JBIKUY010000378.1:0-2668 GCA_044347355.1 Prochlorococcaceae cyanobacterium
GCCCAGGCTCCAGAGCACCCGCTCCTGGGTGCCCATCAGGTTGATCGCCACCGGCATCGAGGAGCCGATCACGTTCTCGAACAGCAGCGCCGGTCCGCCGGCGGCCAGAACCCGGTCGGAGATCGCCGCCAGCTCCAGATCGGGATCCACCGGGGCGGTGATGCGGCGCAGCTGCCCACGCTGTTCCAACAGTTGCAAAAAGCCGCGCAGGTCGCGGCGGGAAGCCTTGCTGAAATCTTGGCCTGGCATCCATCCAACGGTGCGTTGCCTACTGTGACGCACCTCAGCAGCACCCGTGGCCGTGCAGATCTCCTACTTCCACACCTCCGAAGCCGTGCCACCCGTGCGGCCTGTGGCCGAGGGCGGTCCCGATGCGGCGGTGGTGATTGATGTGCTGCGGGCCACCACCACCATCGCCTGGGCCCTGGAGAACGGGGCCGAGGCCGTGGAGGCCTTCGCCGACCTCGACGCCCTCCACGCCGCCGCCGCCGCCTGGTCGGCCGAACGCTGCCTGCGGGCCGGCGAGCGCGGGGGCAGCCGGCTGGAGGGCTTCGACCTGGGCAACTCCCCCCTGGCGGTGACCCCGGAGGTGGTGGGCGGCAAGCGCATCTTCATGAGCACCACCAACGGCACCCGCTCCCTGGCGGCCGTGCGGGCGGTGCCGTTGCTGCTCACCGCCTGTCTGCCCAACCGCAGCGCCGTGGCCCGCCGCCTCTTGCAACAGGGTTGTGAGCGGGTGTGGATCGTGGGCAGCGGCTGGGAGGGTGCCTATTCCCTCGAAGACAGCCTGGCGGCGGGCGCGCTGGCCTCGGCGGCACTGGAGCAGGCCGTGGCCCCCCACTGCGGCGTGAGCATCGGCAACGACGAAATGCTGGCGGCGATGGCGCTCTGGCAGCAGTGGCATCACGAGCCGGAAACCTGCCTGCGGGCGGCCAGCCACGGCCAACGGTTGATCGGTCTGGGCGACCACGATGCCGACTTCGCCTGCTGCAGCGCTGTGGACAGCCTGCAGGTGGTGCCCCAGCAATTCGAGCCGGGCGTGTTGCGTGCCTCCTGAGCTGGCGAGATCCGGCATGTCCCTTACAGTTCGGCCCGGTTCAGATGGATTCGGGGTGAGCAGTTTTCTGGCGGCAGCGGTGCAACTCACCAGCACGCCGGATCCGGATGCCAATTTCGCCGCCGCCGAAGAGCAGATCGAGTTGGCGGCCCGCCGCGGCGCCGAGTTGGTGGGCCTGCCCGAGAACTTTGCTTTCATGGGTGAGGACAGCCTGCGCCTGGAGCTGGCCCCGGCCCTGGCTGAGCGGTGCAGCCGCTTCCTGGTGACCATGGCCCGCCGCTATCAGGTGACCTTGCTCGGCGGCGGTTTCCCCGTGCCCGCAGGCGAGGGGCTCACCAACAACCGGGCCGAACTGGTGGGCACCGAGGGCCAGCTCCTGGCCCGCTACGACAAGATCCACTTGTTCGATGTGGATCTGCCCGACGGCATTACTTACCGCGAGTCGTCCACCGTGGAGCCCGGCCAGGATCTGCCGCCGGTGGTGGCGGTGCCGGGGCTGGGCAGGATCGGCCTCTCGATCTGCTACGACGTGCGCTTCCCGGAGCTCTACCGCCACCTGGCCCGGGAGGGTGCCGATGTGCTGATGGTGCCGGCCGCCTTCACCGCGTTTACAGGCAAGGACCACTGGCAGGTGCTGCTCCAGGCCCGGGCGATCGAGAACACCGCCTATGTGGTGGCCCCCGCCCAGACCGGCGTGAACTACGGCCGCCGCCACACCCATGGCCACGCCCTTGTGATCGACCCATGGGGCACCGTGCTGGCGGACGCCGGCGTCGCTCCCGGCCTGGCGGTGGCACCGGTGGATCCCGGCCATGCCCAGCGGGTGCGAGCCCAGATGCCCAGCCTCCAGCACTGCCGTCCAGCCCTGTTTGCCGTTCGCTGATGGGAGGGATCTGGCGTCGTCGCGGTTCGCGGGTGCTGCTGTTGTTGGCCATCCTGCTGGCCGACTTGCCGGCCTTGGCCTCGTCCCTGGCTGCCTGGCGGCTTAATCGTCAGGGCCAGCTCGAGCTGCGCACCTCCCCCAACGTGCAGCTGCAGGCCTTTTACGAGGCAGGCTCCGGCGGCCGGGGCCCGCGGGTGTGGATCGATTTCCCCGGTGCGCCTGGGCGCAGCCGCACCATCCGCGGCAGCGGCTCGATTCAGGAGGTGCGTATCGGCCGCCCCGATGCCGGCACCACCCGGCTGGTGATGGAGTTCGTGCCAGGAACCCGGCTCAATCCCGCCGATCTGCGCTTGGTGGGCACCGCCCAGGACCGCTGGCGGATGGACCTCAAGGGTCTGGAGCGCTCGCCATCCCTCGTGGTGGGTGAAGGTGACGTGGAGGGCACCCGAAGCGCCCCCACCTGGACGGCCAGAGGCCCCTTCCCCACCGCCTCTGCCCCCCTCTCTGCCGACGGCTTGCCCGTGGTGCCCCGGGGCCGCTTCTTGGTGGTGCTCGATCCTGGCCATGGTGGCCCTGATCCCGGAGCCGTGGGGATCGGTGGACTGCGCGAGACCGACGTGGTGCTGGATGTGAGCCTGCAAGTGGCCCGCCTGCTCCAGGCCCGGGGGGTGCAGGTGCTGATGACCCGCACCAGCGAGGTGGACGTGGACCTGCCGCCGCGGGTGGCC
>JBIKUY010000309.1:0-3183 GCA_044347355.1 Prochlorococcaceae cyanobacterium
CAGCCAGCGGCATGGCCTGCCGGTCGCCAACGTGTTCCACGCCGGCGACGGCAACCTCCACCCCCTGATCCTTTACCGCGATGGTGAAGCCGGGGTGCGTGAGCGGGTGCAGGAGTTGGGGGGGGAGATCCTGCGCTTGTGCGTGGAGGCGGGCGGCAGCATCAGCGGCGAGCACGGCATCGGCAGCGACAAGCGCTGCTACCTCGACTGGATGTACGGCCCGGACGACCTGGCCACCATGCAGTTGGTGCGCCGGGCCATCGACCCCCTCGCCAGGGCCAATCCCGGCAAGATCTTCCCCACGCCCAGCAGCTGCGGGGAATCAGCCCGGCGGGTGCAGTTGCTGAAGTCCGAGGGGGTGTCGCTGCCGGCGGAGGCGGTGGTGTTCTAGGGACGCCCTACGACTCCATCACGGGATGGTTAGTTGGAATGGTCACTTTGGATCGGGATAGTCCCTGCGGAACGCATCGATGGCTTCCACAAGTTTCGGAGTGGAACGTCCGCTGATCATGAAGAGCTTGAACCTCTCATCTTTGCTCAGATACTCAGCGTAGGACGAGCGAAGATAGGGCTTGTAGCTGTTGTTCTGACGCAGATAGACCTCAAAGCAGGGCAAGGCCACGCCCTTCATGTAGTTGCTGATAACACCCTGGCTTGGCAGGGTGATGTCTGTCATCGATTCGATGGCATCCTTGATGCCGGGGTCGATCTGGCTGAAATTCACGTGGGCCTGACCCTGCACGATCAGCCAGTATTTGTCGGGAACAGTCAGCCAGGTGAACGACGCGGCCTGCTCCAGTGCCGGCGGCGTTGCTGGGTCGTAGCTGCCCGAGGCCATCACCACAGGCACCTTGATGGTGCTGATCCCCTTCCTGCCGAAGATGCTGCGGTTGACGGGATTGGCCGCGAACACTGCGGCGATGCGGCTGTCCTGAAGGTTGGTGAGCTGCTCCGGGGGGAGCCTCAGGGCCTGGCACTGGAGCAGAAGTGACACGTTCAGGCCCCCGAACGGGCGCTCACACTCCTTCTTGAGGTAGGGCAGATCCACCGTGGCTCCACCCAGGGCCAGCACGGTGTATCCGCCGAAGGAATGGCCGGCCAAAGCAACCCTCGTCAGGTCCAGCTTGCCGCTGAACTGGCCGGCATTGCGGCGCTCAAGCTCGTCGATGACGAAGCTGATGTCCTTGGGGCGATTCGAGAAGTCGTTGATATCGAAGATGTCTTTATGCAGACCCTTCAGCATCTCCTTCAGCCAGATGGCATCACTGCCCGGGTGTTGCGGTGCAGCCACCACGTAGCCATGGGAGGCCAGCTGCCGCATGGCCTCCGAGAAATCCTCCGGCCGCGATGCCAGGCCATGGGAAAACACGATCACGGGCAGCCTGCCCGCTGGCGGGTTCCTGGGGGTGTAGACGTCAACGTAGAAGGAGCGGTTGCGCCTGCTGTCCGTCAGGTTCCAGACCTCCTTGCTCACCGCCAGAGTGCCCGGCTTGCGCAGATCCGCCATGGCGGAGAAGTCGGCTGGCCCATCCCCCTTCGCTTCGTCTGCGGTGAGCTGACTCATCACGGAATCGAGCCGTTCGGTGGCAGCGATCACCCGTTTGGTGGCCTGTTCGGTGGCGAGAACTTTCTCCCCGTGGATCTGGACGTTGGCAGGCAGCTGCTCGAGCACCGACAACAGACTGAGCCCATCCTCGGAGAACGCCGCATTCACCAGTGCGGCGCGAAGCATGCTCATCCCGTTGCCGCCACGGAGCAGGGTGATGGCTTTGCCCAGCCGTTCGAGGGTGTCTTCGCCGAGATCGCTGTTGAAGAATCGCGAGACGATCAGGGGGTCGACATCTGCCTTTTCCGTCAGGGCTTTGCGCAGACGTGGATAGTCCTCCGGTTTGACGAGACTCAGAAAGAAGGCCAGATCCTCTTCGACCGTGCCGTCCTCGGCGAATTTCTGCAGCGAGCTGACCTTCAGCGACCGGATCAGCGGTCCATAGGAGAAGGACAGCGTTTCGGAGGCGCGGGCGGGCTGGCCGGCCAGGACGGCCTCACCGGCCAGGACGGACGTACCGGCCAGGACGAGAGAGAGCCCCAGCGTCTTGCCGGCCAACCATCTGCCCATTGCCGAAGCCTTGTGGAACTGCAGGCGCATGGATGGGCTGATCCGATCGCTGGAAACACTACAGATTCATGCCTCTTGCCTTCTTCTGGATCAGGGGCATTCGTGAGGTCCCAAGCCGGCGCTCCGCCTCAGTCAGGCTGCCCATCCTCCTCGTCGGGAGGCCAAACCAGATTCACCACCACCGGGGCATGGTCGCTGGGCTGGGGGTTGCCGCGGGTGGCCTTGTGGATCAGGCAGCCGGTGGCCACCTCCAGCAGCTCCGCATCGAGATAGATGTGGTCGATGCGCCAGCCCTGATCCCGCTCCCAGGCACCGCTGCGATAATCCCACCAGCTCCAATGGCCCGCGTTCGGCTCGAACACCCGGAACACATCGTGTAGCCGCTCCCCCAGCACCGCTCGCAGGGCCTGGCGCTCGGCGGCGCTGGCCATGATTCCGCCCGTTTGGCGCTCTGGGTTGGGCAGATCCCGATCCTCGGGCCCGATGTTGAAGTCGCCCAGCATGCACAGGGGTTCGCCCTGGCTCTCTTGCACCGCCAAATAGCGCCGCAGGCAGCCCAGCCAGTTGAGTTTGTAGGTGTATTTCTCGCTGGTGAGCGCGCTGCCATTGGGCACGTAGAGATTGAGGATTCGCAGCCCATCGAAACTGGCGCTGATCACCCGCTTCTGGGCATCGAGCTCGGCCGCTTCGCTATCGCCGGGAAGCAGGGCGGCGAAGCCGATCTGCACATCCTCAAGCGGCCGCCTGCTGAGCAGCGCCACGCCGTTGTAGGCCTTCTGGCCGCTGATGGTGGCGCTGTAGCCCAGCTCGTTGAAGGCTCTGTGGGGGAACAGGGGGTCGTCCACCTTGGTTTCCTGCAGGCAGAGCACATCCGGTTGCTCCTGCCGGAGCCAGGCCAGCACCTGGTCGAGGCGGGTGCGCACGGAATTCACGTTCCAGCTGGCGATGCGCATGGCTCCCGGCAAAACGCCCCTAGCATGACCCCTGATGTCGGCAGCCCAGCCCATGTCCTTCCCTCGCCATCCCGCCGGATCTCCAGCGCTGCAGGCGGTGCTGCCCTGGGCCTG
>JBIKUY010000310.1:0-3179 GCA_044347355.1 Prochlorococcaceae cyanobacterium
CAGTTCATTTATAGCTCTCTTCGCCATCACCCCCACTCGCTCATCGGATCTCACTCCAGCCCAATGCCACGCAAGCCAGCAGAATGCCTCTCACAGGCTGCGAGCAACAGGTTTGACAGGTGTGACTGGTGTGTCAGTGGCGCAACCCAGGGGTGGACAAAGGGGCGGGATTCGGATCGGTGCCCTCTTGGCAGTGGCGCTTACCGCCCTGATGCTGCTGGCAGGCGGGTGCGAACGCCGGGCCGCAGCGCCACCAGCCAAGGCTCTGCCGGCGGTGGCAGCCGTCGGCCGGTTGCAGGAGGTATCTCCCCCCGGAGCCGTGGAGCAGATCGCAGCAGCCCTGGCCAGCCATCGGCCCCGCCTACGCATTACCAGTCCAGCGGAGGGAGAGCTGCTCCCCGCCGGCCCCTGGCAACTGGGCCTAGTGCTCGACGACTGGCCCTTGGTCCGTGACCCCAGCCTGGGCCTGGGCCCCCACCTCGTGGTGCAAGTGGACGAAGGCCCCGGGGAACGGATCGGCGACTGGAGCCAGGGCGAAGCCAGCAACGGCCGTCTTAATCTGGACATGGCGGCACTAGCACCCGGCAGTCACCGCATCACCGTTTATGCCGCCCTCCCTTGGGGAGAGGCGGTGAAACTGCCCGGCGCCACGGCACAGCTGCGGGTGCATCGGGTAGCGGCCAATCCGCTCAGCCAACCAGCAGCCGGCAGCGCCCAGCTGCTGGCGGTGAGCCCGGACGCCCTCAGCCAGAGCGAGCCGGTGCTGATCGACTGGCTTCTAGAGGATGCGCCCCTCCAAGGCCTGCGGGATGGGGATGCCCGTTGGCGGCTGCGGATCAGCGTGAATGGCGACAGCTTTTTGGTGGATCAAAACACCCCTCTTTGGCTGCGCGGCTTGAAGCCCGGCAGCAACTCGCTGCTTCTGGAACTGCTGGATGGCCTGGGCGAACCACTCAATCCTCCCTTCAACAGCCTGGTGCGTGAGGTGGTGATCCAGCCGGGGGCAGTGAGGCCCGTGTGGCTGAGCGAGCGTCTCAACGCCACAGATCTGGCCCGCCTGCTGGGCGAAGCTCCCACCCAGGAACGACCCTCCCCGGCCCAGCCGCGGGACATGAGGACGGAGCCAGAACCTGATAGCGAACCATCAGCCAGCGCCCAGGCAAAAGCACCGGAAGAAGGCACCCACCCAGACGAGGCTGGCCCTGGGGGCGATCTGCAGCGTCAACAACCTGGGCAGGAGCAGGCGCTCCTGCCCCCAGCAGGCAGCGAACAACCACGGGCGGAATCAAGCCCAGTCGAGCCAGCAGCCGAACCCGCACAAGAGCCAGAGCGAGACCGATCCACAGAGACAGCTGAGCTGTCCGTCGAAACCCCAACCCCTGCCGAGCCAGCCAATCCAGAAGCTACCGATGAAGCTCCGGCCGCTGCAACGCCGGCCGATCGCATCCAGCCCGGCACCAGCCTCAGGGGCTCTGCAAAGGAACAAGTACGCGAGGACGGCTCGCTGATTCCAGAACGGCAACCGGGCCGCCTCAGCGGCCAGGCCGCCAGGCTGCGGCCATGAGCAGCGGACAGGACCTGGATCGCCAGGGGGTGTGGGCACTGGGATTCAGCGCTGCGGCCGAGCCGCTGCTGGCCCAGCTGCAGGCGGCCGGCGTCGTGGATGGCCGTCTGGAGAGTGGCCAGCTGGAGGAGTGCTGGCCCAAGGCCAAGGCCTTGGTGGTGGTGGCGGCCTGTGGCCTGGTGGTGCGGCGGATCGCCCCACTGCTCCAGGGGAAAGCCCTCGACCCGGCGGTGGTGGTCCTCGACCCTGAGGGCCGCTTTGCGATCCCCCTGCTCGGAGCCCACCGGGCCGGTGGCGAGGCGCTCTGCCAGCGACTGGCGGCTGTACTGGGCAGCCAGATAGTGGCCACAGGCAGCAGCAGCGGCCGGGGCGAGCTAGCGATGGACAGCTTTGGCCTGCGTTGGGGCTGGCGCCCCGACAACGATGGCGACTGGAACGCCCTGATGAAGCACGCCGCCCGCACCAGCAATCCCCTGCCGGTGCTGCAGGAAGCCGGAAGTCGCCGCTGGCGTCAGCTGGAGGCGGCTGGTGATCTGGTGGACTGGGAACCGAGCTCCGGCGAGCCCCCCCAGATGATCGTGAGTGCCCGCCGTGGCGGGGGCTGCCGCTGGCATCCCCCCTGCCTGTGGCTGGGGATCGGTTGCGAACGGCACACCAGCCTGGGGCTGCTCGAGCGGCTTGTGGATGGCCACCTGCAGGCCGCCGGGCTGGCCAGCGAATCCGTGGCAGGCCTAGCCAGCATCGACCGCAAGGCCGATGAAACGGCCATCTTGGAGCTGGCAAGGCAGCGACAGTGGCCCCTGCGCTGGTTCAGCGCCGCAACGCTGAGTGCCGTTGCCGTTCCCACCCCTTCAGCTGCGGTGGCAGCGGAGGTGGGCACCGCCAGCGTGGCGGAAGCGGCGGCCCTGCTTGCGGCGGGGCCGGACGCCCAGCTGGTGCTGGCCAAGCAGGTGATGCACCGGCAAGGAACAGAGCAGGGCGCAGCCACCCTGGCCATCGCCCAGGCAAACGAGCAGTGGGCCCCAAGCCAGGGCAAGCTCCATCTGGTGGGGAGTGGGCCGGGGCGGCTGGATCTGCTCACACCAGACGCCCGCAGGGCCCTGGCGGAGGCGACCGTTTGGGTGGGCTACGGGCTCTATCTCGATCTGCTGGAGCCGTTGCGACGCCCTGATCAACTCCGCTGTGACGGCCAGCTGACCCAGGAGCGGGCCCGGTGTCAGCTCGCCCTCGAGCTGGCCAACCAAGGACTCACTGTGGCCCTGGTGTCGTCCGGTGACAGCGGCATCTACGCCATGGCCGGCTTGGCCCTGGAGCTGTGGCTGGCCCAACCGGTGGACGGGCGCCCGGATTTTGCTGTGCATCCAGGCATTTCCGCCCTGCAGCTAGCGGCAGCCCGGGCCGGCGCCCCCTTGATGCACGACTTCTGCACCATCAGCCTGAGCGACCGACTCACCCCCTGGCCGCTGATCGAACAGCGGCTGCGGGCAGCCGCGAGCGGCGACTTCGTGGTGGCGCTTTACAACCCCCGCTCCCAGGGCCGCGACTGGCAACTGGAACGGGCCCGTGGGCTGCTACTGCAGGGAAGGCCGCCAACCACGCCAGTGGTGCTAGCGCG
>JBIKUY010000409.1:0-3179 GCA_044347355.1 Prochlorococcaceae cyanobacterium
CCTGCTGTCCGATCACGTCAAGCTGCCCCAGGGAAGGATTCATCACGCCTCCGCCGAGCAGGTCTCGGCGGGAGACATGGGAAACATGTTGACGGTCTCGGCCAACGTCACCCGGATCCACAACACCGTCCAGGCGATTGTGGGGCCCACAGCGGTGTTGTCGACCTTGGGAGAGGTCGAGATCTCCAGCTCGATCACCGACAAGCTGAAGGGGGTCGATGTTTCAGGGGACACGTTCTACAAGAAGAGCAATTTCGGGCTGGCCGTGGCGTTTGAGAAGATTTCGGTGGTGAACACCAGCGAGGCCTACATCGCCTCGGGAGCCACCGTGACGGCGGGGGGCGGGGTCAGCGTCAATTCGGTGGTCGAGTATCCCCCGCCAACCACAACCGAGTATCTCGAGGCGCTGCTGACGATCATGCCGGTGAATCTCTGGGTTGCTGCCGCGGCCGAGCCACGGCACACCTCGGAGGCGAGCCTGCACAACACGATCAGCACCTCGGTGTGCGTTGTCGACTACACCACGCGGTCGTGGGCCCAGATTGCGGCGGGCGCGCAGGTTTCCACCAACCTTCCCAACCAGTCGGGAGCAGCGACCGGCGAGCAGGGGATCTCGGTGAACGCCGAGACCAACTTCACCCAGGTTGGGGTGAATGCCCTGGCGATCAAGGACTTGAGCGGGCTCAACAGGTTCCTGCCAAAGAAAAAATACTTCGAGAAGATCCGCCAGGCGGGTGAAGGGGGCAGTCTCTTGCTGGCCTTTCCCGCCGGGACCAACGCGTTTGGGGGCTCGTTCAGCCTGATCACGGTCGATACGACGACGGAGGCGCTCGTGGGAGGGGCCGACCCCGCACAGGATCCGGTCACTCAGCCCACCAAAATCGAATTCGGCAGTGGCGGGCTCAATGTGTCTGCCGACAGCAACCTGCTGTTCGCTCAGGTGATGGAAGCGGGTGGCAGCGCCACCAGCTATGGCATCATGGGGACGGTGGGCATCCTCGACATTCCGAACCAGGTGACCTGTGCCGCGATCGAACCGGTCGCCCCCATTGTCGCCACCACGGACCCGGTCCTGGTGGTGCAGGCCATCTCCGGGACGACCGGTGATGTCGAGGTCACGGCCAACGATGACACCCAGCTGATCCTGATCGCCGGAGATTATCTCAGTTCCAGCCGCCTCGTGCTGGGAGCCAGTGTTGCCGAGATCAGCCTGAACCGCACGGTCACGGCACAGGTGGGAACCGCCGCCGGGGGACCGCCGCTGATCTCCAGCCTGTCAGGGATCGGAGACATGAATGTGACGGCGACCGCCGACGGGTTTGTGCTGCCGATCGCCCTCGCGGGGGCCGGGCCGGCCGACGGGGCCGGCGGGGCCCATGGCGATGCCCACGGGATCGACCACCACAACCCGCCGACCGAAGGGTCCGCCAGTGTTCCCGGCGCAAGCGCGTTCGGGTTGGGGTTCTCGGGGGATGCGGCCGTCGCCGTGGTCAACGACACGGTCCAGGCGTTTATCAACGATGGCGGGACCCTCACGGGCAGTGGTGGGAAACTCAGCGTCACCAGTGCCGATCAGACCAGCGTCGCGGCCTCGACCGGTGCCTGGAGCAGCCTGTACGGCGAACACGACGGGCTCTCGGCTGGCCTCGTCGGGTCGGTCTCGCTGACCTTCGTGAACGCCAACGTGCAGGCCTTCCTCAACGGCCCCACCGTTGACAACCTCGGTCTGCAGGTGCTGGCAACCAACAGCATGCTGGTGGGGGCGCTCGCGGCAGGGGGAAGCGGCAGCAGCCTGCCCAACAGCCTCGCGGTCGCCGGTTCGGTCGCCTACAACGACATCACCTTCAACACCCAGGCCTCCCTCAACGACGTGACCGGGACGAACCTGGCCGCTGTCGAGGTGCAGGCGAGCAACCAGGCCCGCGTCTGGGCGGCGGCGGGAAGCGTCGACCTGGTGATTCCCAAAATCACCGCCGAGGGACACGATGCGGAGGGCCAGAAGCGAATTGGCATTGGTTTGGCGGCGGCCTGGAACGGTCTGAACAATACAACCACCGCGACCATCTCGAACTCTTCCCTCACCCAGGCGTCGGGGGGAGTGGAACTGGTGGCCGAGGACAACTCCCGCAGCTACGCGTTCGCCGCCGGTGTTGCCGCCACCGAGGGGGGCGTGGCGCTCGGAGGACAGTTCACCAATACCGATGCCAACTATGCGGTGACCGCCGAAGTTGCCGACAGCACCATCACCAGCACCGCGACCGGCAGCCAGGCCGGTCTGACGGTCGCCGCCACAATGAGCCCCGTGGCGATCTCCGGCGCGGGCAACCTGATGTACGACTACGTCGTGGAGGGGACCGCCTATGTCTCTGCCGGGGCGGCGGTGACCAACCTCACCGTCAACGGGTCGGCCACTGCGCAGATCACCGGCTCGACCGTGAACCTGGCCAATGGCGGCGTGAACGTGGTGACCATTTCGGGCCCCCCACCGGAAGACCCGGACCAGGCCACCGCCCTCGAGAACCTGAACCTGCCCCTGTCCTCGTCCAGCAACAACTTCTACTCGTTCGCGGTCGGGGCGGACATCAGCAATGCGATCGCCACCGGTGAATTCTCGCTGACGTTCAACGACATCCAGTCGTGGAATCTCACCGCCCAGATCACCGATTCGAGCGTGACCGCCGGGGGCGATCTCACGGTCGAGGCCAGCGACAATTCCGAGATCATTGCCGGGGCGGGTTCGCTGGCGGTGGTTGCTTCGGCCGACGTGGATCTGCAGGCGGCGTTTGGCGCCGCGGTGGCGAAGAATACCTTCGTCGGCAACACCACCGCCCAAATCGTCGATTCCGCGGTGACCCTGGATGGCACTGCTTCCGACCTGGCGGTCTCGGCCAGCAGCAACCAGCTGATCAGCACCGGTGCGGCGGGAGGTCAGGGGGGTGGGGCCGTGGACGCGGGGACCGCCATCACGCTCAACACCATCGACAGCACCGTGACCGCCCAGATCGCGGGGACCAGTTCGTCCCCGACCACGGTCACGACCAGCGGGAACATCCTCGTCGCGGCCAGCGACGCCTCGACGATTGGCTCGGGGGCCGGGCAGATTGATCTGTCGTTCCTGCCAACCAGGGACGATTCGGAGGTCGTCGTGGCGGCTGCCGCGGCTGCCGCCGTCAACACGG
>JBIKUY010000410.1:0-3172 GCA_044347355.1 Prochlorococcaceae cyanobacterium
CAGAAAGACAGCCGCCTGGCCCGCGATGTCTGTCGGCAGGATGACCAGGTCGATGCTCTAAACCGCGAGATCATCGACGAGCTACTGCAGATGATGAAACGTTCGCCCGACCTGGTTGAACCCGCGTTGCAACTTTTTTCGGCGTCACGCCACATTGAGCGGGTCGCCGACCATGCCACCAACATCGCCGAAGACGTGGTCTACCTCGTGGAGGGTGAGATCATCCGTCATCGGGCGGAATTCTGGAAACGCTAGCCATGTCGAAGCCGACGATCCTGGTGGTCGAGGACGAGCGTCCCCTTGCCGAGACCCTCGTGTACAACCTCTCCAAAGAGGGGTACGACGTGCACCTGGCGTCGGATGGCCAGGAAGGGCTGCGTAAGGCACAGAGCCTGCTGCCCGACCTGGTAGTCCTCGACCTGATGCTTCCGGTGATCGAAGGGCTCGAGGTCTGCCGGCAGCTGCGGGCTGGGAACCGCACCCGCACCATTCCCGTCCTGATGCTGACCGCCCGGGGCGAAGAGGTCGACGAAGTGGTTGGGTTTCAGGTTGGAGCCGACGACTATGTCACCAAGCCCTTCAAGGTCAAACCGCTGCTACAGCGGATTCGCGCGTTGCTGCGACGGAAGGTCGCGGTTGATTCTTCCAGTGGCGATCATCTCCAGTCGCACGGTATCGAGATCGATCGACTGCAACATCGGGTGCTCGTCGATGGTCAGGAAGCCCGACTCACTCCCACCGAGTTTCGCCTGCTGTGGGCATTGCTGAAGCAACCAGGACGGGCTTTCTCCAGGCCCGATCTGATGGGAGCCGGCATGGGCGATGACGCCTTCGTGTTGGAACGGACCGTGGACGTGCACATCAAGGCGCTGCGACAGAAACTGGGGCGACATGCGGCCCGGATCGAAACGGTTCGCGGAGTTGGCTATCGGTTTCTGAACGGCCCGCCCGAAGAGGCGGTTTCCACCGACTGACCCCCGCCCGCAGCGGCGCGACACCAGCGCCGATGAGATCTCCGGGCGCCCAGTCGAAATCTCCCCGCACCACAGCCGCGAGTTGCCCCGACCGTTGGCTCAGCGCATTGCGGTCTGCTGCTCGTGAGTGGACTGTCCCCGGTTCTCGGTCGTATGCCACCCGTTGCACGGCGGTCCTTGCCCGACACATCCATGGATTGGCCAACTGAGGATGCAACCTCCATGCTGGGAGAGGTATGGCCAAGTGATGTGCCGTGAAAACTGTCAATGGCGGACGGTCGATGCGGATTCGCAAGGCAACGCGCGCCGGGAGCTCGCATACAGACCGTTCGCCCGGCGGAAACGATCCTGATGCGAGTCACCAGTCGTTGAACTCGAGGCACGCTGAGCGACGAACGTCCGCCGAGGCTGGTGTCACAGAGTTCACAAACCTGAGTGTCGGATTGGAGTGCGCAGGACCGATCGAGACCTGCTGAAATAGCCCCCAAGAGTGCGACCACAGGCTGCGCTTGCGCACCCGCATCCACCATTCGGCGACATCGGTCGCGATTGCTCGACCATGTCGAATTGGTCGGCTGGCAACCAACAACTGCAGTCTGGCAGTGCCACGCGTGCGTCATGCAGTGTCGGTCATCCAATCGGGCCATCAGCCCTGTCCTCGCGCTCGTGCTGGCGCAGCCACAGTGGTCCGCCCCTCTCCATCGCCCTTGAGGTCCCTGCCTGCCTCAGGATGGCCGCTGGGTTAAGCCGCTGTCATTCTGGGCTTGGTGATCGAGAAGCTGGGCGAGGGTTGCCTGCTCACAGGCGGCGCTTGAAACAACTGTCGACGGCGTATTCAGCGGTCGAACGTCACGCCAAAAAAACAGCCGGGGCGACTCAACACAAGGTCGAATCGCCCCGGCGTGTGCTCACATCCAGTCGCAGGCAAGCCCGCGGTGGGATGCGAATGCCGACTACTTCTTCTTGGCGGCCTTCTTCTTGGCAGCCTTCTTAGGAGCAGCGGCTTTCTTGGTAGCGGCTTTCTTGGCCATGACACAATCTCCCTCTCAGGTTGGGTGCCAACCGAATCTGCCGCCTTGAACCGGGCCAAGTATCGCAGACGCAGCTGTCACTCACGGACAATCCCTCGGCCGATCAACCATGATCGACCCACGCTGCTCAGCACGCTTCCCAACTGCCCAGTGAGTATCACTTGAGACGTGTGATCGTTGTGTGATTCACCGAGTCGTTGTGGAAGTACACCGTTCAGATCAGCGCTTCCATGCACGCATGGTACGCATTTCGAAATTTTCTGCAAGCATTTTTTCGACGTTTTTCCACATTATTTCAACAGCGCCTCGGCAGACTTCAACGCGGTAATGCTCTCTCGCGCGATCCGCTCCGCTCCTGGTTTGTAGTCGAACACCTCCACCGAAACCCAACCCGCATACGCGCTCTCATGCAGCGCGCGAATGATCGGCGCGAAGTCTGTCACGCCCATTCCCGGTCCCAGCAGGTTGCTATCGTTCGCGTGAAAATGCCCTGTTTTCCCGGCGAATTCGCGAATCAACGCCGGCACCTCATGCGCCTCCGACAACATCGCCTTCACATCCTGATGCAGTCGCACCCATGGGGATCCGACGCGCTCCACCAAGTGCTGCGCTTGCGCACAGGTTGTCAGAAAATTCGTCTCGCGCGGTGTCAGTGGCTCGACACATAGCGTCACTTGCCGCGCCGCGAATGTCGCCGCACACTCTGAAAAAATTTCAGTGGCCCGCGCCAATCCTGTCTCGTACTCGGTCCCGGCTGCCAGGTTTCGCTGCAGTGGCGAGCCGAAGACGAGCACCGTTCCTCCCAGGTCTCCACAGCAGTCGGCCAGCGCGCGGAGATAGTCGGTCGTCGCCCGCCGCACTGCCGCATCTGCTGTCGTGAGGTGCAGTCCTGTGGTCTTCGCCAACAGCCAGTGCAGCCCGATGATCTCTAATCCATGGTCCTCCGCGACCCGCTTCAGTTCGCTACGACGCTCTGCCGACACCTCTGTGATCCGCGCTGCAAGCGTGAATGGTGCGACTTCGATCCCTGTGTAACCTGCCTCGGCGATAAACCGGCACTGCTCGGCCCAACTCCAACCCTCAAACAACTCCTGACAGATCGCGTATCGCATGCCGTCCCTTCCCGCTGTGTGGTCCGCGCCCCGCTCGTGACCTCGGCCAGTCTGA
>JBIKUY010000314.1:0-3158 GCA_044347355.1 Prochlorococcaceae cyanobacterium
TCCCCCCTGCCCAACCTGCCCGTGGCCATCCAGGTGCCCGTGCGGCTGGGCACGCTGCAAAACGGTGCTTATCCAGTCCTGGAGGGGCTCTCTGCGGCAGACACGGTGGTGGTGGGCAATCTGGCCCAGCTGCGCAGTGGCCTCTCGGTGCAGTCGGCCACGGCGCTGCAGAGTCCTTTCGCGGGGATTCGCCTGCCTCCCGCCAGCCGGCCGCAGGCCCGATGAGTCTCTCCGATACCTTTATCCGCCGCCCCGTGCTCAGCACGGTGTGCAGCATCCTGATCCTGATGGCCGGCCTGATCAGCCTGCCGCTGCTGCCGATCGAGAACCTGCCCAATATTGCGCCGCCCACCGTGCAGGTGAACGCCAGCCTGCCCGGGGCCGATGCGCTCACGGTGGAGAGTGCCGTGACCGGACCGCTGGAGGAGCAGATCAACGGTGCTCCCGGGATGGATTACATCACCTCGTTCAGCACCAGCCAGGGCACCAGCCAGGTGAACGTGTACTTCAAGGCGGGCACCGATCCTGATATCGACCAGGTGAATGTGCTGAACCGGGTGCAGACGGCCAGCCCGCAGTTGCCGCCCCAGGTGAATGCCCAGGGGGTGACGGTGCAGCAGACGGCTAGCAGTTATCTGCTGGTTTATAACCTCACCTCAACGGCTGGTCAATTTGATCGCAACTATCTCAACGGGTTGCTGCAGCTGAATCTCTTCTACCCCCTCACCCGGGCTGAAGGGGTGGGACAGGTGAACATCTTTGGTGCCAGCAATCCCGCCTTCCGCATCTGGGTGGATCCCCAGCGCCTGGCCCGCTTCAATCTCAGCGCGGATGCGGTTGTTGAGGCCCTGAAATCCCAGAACCAGATCGTGATTGCCGGCAGCATTGGCGGGCCGCCGTCCACCCGTGCCAACCGCACCACATTCCCGATTCTGGTGAATGGCAACCTCGCCACGGTGCAGGAGTTTGAGGATGTAATTCTGGCGAGGGGCCCCGATGGCGGTTTGATCCGCGTGGGTGATGTGGGCCGGGCCGAATACGCCTTCCAGAATTTCAATCAGTCGGCGATCAATGCCCGCACCGGTTATCCCTGTGTGGGCTTTGGGGTGATTCAGTTGCCAGGCAGCAACGCCATCAGCACGGCCAAGGCCGTGGATGAGGTGCTCACCAGTTTCCGCAGCACCCTGCCCCCCGGGGTGGTGCTGGAGAAGGTGTTCGATCAGACCGATTTCATCAACGCCTCGATCGAAGGGGCCCTCGATGCCCTGCGCGATGCCGTGGTGCTGGTGCTGCTGATCATCTTCCTGTTCCTGCAGGACTGGAAGGCCACGGCCGTGCCGGCCCTGGCGCTGCCGATCGCCCTGCTGGGGGCCTTGATCTTCGTGAAGGTGTTCGGGTTCTCAATCAACGAACTCACCCTGTTGGGGATCATCCTGGCGACCGGTCTGGTGGTGGACGACGCGATCGTGGTGGTGGAGGCGGTGTCAGCCCGGATTGAAGCGGGCGACCGCCCCTTCCTGGCCGCCTCCAACGCCATGAAGGAGCTCACCGGCGCCATCCTGGCCACGGCTCTGGTGCTGCTGGCGGTGTTCGTGCCAGTGACCTTCTTCCCGGGGGCTACGGGTGTGATCTACCGCCAGTTCGCGCTCACGATCGTGTTTTCGATCCTGGTGTCCACCTTCAATGCGATCACCGGCAAGCCGCTGCAATCGGCCTTGCTGCTGGGCGGCGGCAAGACCGAGCCCCGCGGCCTGCGCTGGACCTTCATTGGCGGCGCGTTCGGCGGGATCTACGGCGCCATGGCCGGCGGCTGGATCCTCTCGCTGCTGCTGGGGGCACTCGGGGCGCTGGTGGGTACCTTCCTGATGCCGATCTTCGCGGCCTTCAACGCCGGTTTTGATCGGTTGGCCAAGGCCTACGGCCGAGCCTTGAAACAGGTGATCCGGCTGCGGCGCCTGATCGCCCTGTGCCTGCTTGGTGGCATTCTGCTCACTGGGGTGGCCTTCACCGCCATCCCCACCGGTTTCGTGCCCACCGAAGACCAGGGCTATGGCCTGGGCATCATCCAGCTGCCCCCCCAGTCCTCGATCGAGGCCACGATGGAGGTGGCGGCCAGAACCCAGGCGATCCTGGCCAGGGAAGAGGAAATCATCTCCGGCGAGATTGTGGGTGGCGCGGGCTTCAATGGCGGCTCGCTTAACCAGGGCCTGTTCTTCTTCGGCCTGCGCCCGATTGATGAACGCACCGCTCCGGCCCAGTCGGCCCAGGCCATCATCGCCCGTCTGAACAAGGAGTTCCATGCCATCCCCGGCGCCTTGGTGATGGCCCAGTCGCCTGCGGCCGTGCCTGGCTTCAGTGCCCAGGGCGGCCTGTCGTTCCAGTTCAACGACCTCAGCAACGGCGGCTACAGCCCCACCGACCTCTCCCAGATGGCCGGCAAGCTGATCGCTTCGGCCCGGGCGACGGGCGACTTTGGCAACCTCTACACCCAGTTCATCAGTGACGCTCCGGTGTGGCGTTTGGAGGTGGACCGGGACCGGATGGCCTCGCTGAACATCGACTACGGCCAGGCGATGCAGGTGCTCGGCACGCTCAACGGCGGCAGCTTCGTGAACCAGACCTACGAAAACCAGCAGTACCGCCAGGTGTACGTGCAGGCGGAGGGCGGTCAACGGGAGGTGGTGCAATCGCTCGACAATCTCTATGTGCCCGATCGGGCTGGCACGCTGATTCCGCTCACCAACGTGGTGAAGGTGCAGCTGGACAGCGCGCCGCCGATCATCAGTCACTTCGATCTCTACCGCACGGTGCTGATCCAGGGGGTGGAGGCGGTGGGCCGCAGCAGCGGCCAGGCGATCGACAGCCTGGTGGCCACCTTCCGCCAGCTCAATCTCAGCAACATCGGCTTCGACTGGTCAGCCCTCACCCGTTCCGAAGTGCAGGCCGGTTCCCTGGCGGCATTGGTGTTCGCCCTGGGGATTGTGGTGGTGTATCTGGTGCTCTCGGCCCAGTACGGCAGTTACATCGATCCCCTGATCATTCTGATGACGGTGCCCCTGGCCATGCTCGGCGCCCTGGCCCTGCTGGTGCTGCGCGGTCAGGTGAACAACGTGTATGCCCAGGTGGGCCTGGTGACCCTGATTGGCCTGGCGGCCAAG
>JBIKUY010000316.1:0-3153 GCA_044347355.1 Prochlorococcaceae cyanobacterium
CGGCGCTCTTCATGCGCATCAGCAGGCCGTCGCGGGTGATGCCGGCGTTGTTCACGAGCACATCGAGGCGGCCTTCCTTCTCCAGCACCGCCTTCACCATCGCCTCCACCTGCTCCTCATCGGCCACGTTGGCCTGGTGGGCCCAGGCCTGGCCGCCGGCCGCCTGGATGGCTGCCACCACCGCCTGGGCGGCGTCGGGGGAGCTGGCGTAATTCACCACCACAGTGGCGCCGGCAGCGGCCAGTTCCCTGGCGATGGCGGAACCAATGCCCCGGCTGGCTCCGGTGACGAGGGCGACCTGGCCGGCAAGGGGGGGGACTGGGGCCATCGATGCAGCGGCGGGAGGGCTGTGATCGTATGGCCCGCGCTGTCTCAGACCAGGCCGAGGGCCTGCAACACGGCATCGCCATCCAGCGCGGCCAGTTGATCAGGGCGGCCGATGCCGCGCACGGCTTCTCGACTGGGCAGCTCAGCGGCACTGCGGCCCAGGGCCACCAGCGGCAGGCCGAGCATCAGGGCTAGCTCGATGGTGCTGGACTCGCTGGCCAGCACCACGTCGGCTGAGGCAAGCCGGGCGGCCTGGGCCCGGGCCGCACCGCCCCCCGCAAGAAGCGTGCGCAGGCCTGGAAGGCGCTGACGGATGCGCTCGGGCAGCACCTGCCACTGGTCGGCCGGCCAGTCGGCCGGGCCACCGGCCGGTGCCAGCAACAGCAAGGGCCCATCGCCGCTGGGCAGATCAGCCGCGGCGGCGTCCAGGTCGGCTTTGGCCAGGCTGAGACGGAAGGCTTCGGCGTTGAGCTGCACGCCAATCGGCTGCAGAAAAGCCTCCCAGGCCTGGGCTCCCCAGACTCCTTGGGCTGGTTGCACGGTGTTGGTGGAGGAGAAGCCTCCGGCGGCAACCCGGGTGGGGATGTGGCTCATCGACAGCATCAGGTCCACCTGGCGGCCTGTGGCCCGGTTGATGCACAGCTGGAAGTCGGGTTCGCGCACCGAGCCCAGCAAGTTGGCCCAGTCGGCCAGGTTGGCGGCATCGAAGGGGAAGGGAATGGCACGCACCCCAGACGGGTGGAGGCTCCAGAGCGCCGTGGCCGCTGGAGGACACACCACCTGTGCCTCTGCCCCCAGTTGCTCGGCCACGGCCGCCACGGCCGCAAAGGCCTGGAGCTGTCGGCTGCTCTCGCCCGGGATCAGGAACAGGGCGCGCATCTCACTGGTTCAGGCACGGCGGCCTGATTGTATGGAGCCCGTTCAATCGCACCCGATCCGGGTTGTTGTTTGTGCATCTGCTGATTCCCGCCGCCGGCAGTGGCCGCCGTATGGGGGCCGCCGGCAACAAGCTGCTGCTGGAGGTGGCCGGCCGCCCGGTGCTGGCCTGGACCCTGGAGGCAGCCCTGGCCTGTGAGGCGATCCACTGGATCGGGGTCGTTGGCCAGCCGGTGGATGCCGATCCGATTGCCGCGCTGGTGGCCGCTGCGGCGCCGGCCAAGCCGGTGCGGTGGATCCGCGGTGGTGACACCCGCCAGGAGTCGGTGAGTCGGGGCCTGGCCGCCCTGCCGGCCGATGCCGTGGGGGTGTTGATTCACGACGGTGCCCGCTGCCTGGTGGATCCCACCCTGTTCAGCCGCTGCGCCGAGGCCGTCATGGCCGGCCGGGCCGTGATTGCAGCCACCCCGGTAACCGACACGATCAAGCAGGTGGACGGCGCGGGAACGATCACCGCCACCCCGGACCGCAGTCAGCTTTGGGCAGCCCAGACCCCCCAGGGCTTTCCGGTGGAGCAGCTGCGCCGTGCCCACGCCACCGCCAGCGCCGAGGGGTGGAGCGTCACGGATGATGCGGCTCTGTTCGAGTTGCTGGGCTGGCCGGTGCAGGTGCTGGAGGCACCCCCCTCGAACATCAAGATCACCACCCCTTTCGACCTGACCATTGCGGCGGCGGTGCTGGCCGCCCGCGCCTGAGCGCTGGCTTCAGCGGTAGGGCGGTGGCCAGGCCAACAGCTCCAGCCGGCCGGCATCGGCGTCCAGGCGGGCCCGCGCTCCCAGGGGCAGGGCGGCGTTGCCGCAGCGGTGGCCCAGGGGCAAATCGGTCAGCACCGGGATGCCCAGATCAAGAGTGCGCTCGCGGAGCACCTGCTCAAGACGGCGATGGGCGGCCCCATCGGCTGGGGCCTCAAGATTGCTGCTTTGGCCGTCTTCAGCTTCGCAGTCCTTGTCCTCGCAGTCTGTGAACGCGCCGAAGGCGATGCCGGCCAGCTGACCCAGGGCGCCGCTCAGCCGCCAATGGGTGAGCATGCGATCGATCCGGTAGGGCGCTTCGCCCACGTCCTCCAGCACCAGGATGGCGCCGGCCAGGGCAGGCAGGTGGGCCGTGCCCAGCAGGTGGGTCGCCACGGTGAGGTTGGCCACCAGCAGTGGCCCCTCGGCCACCCCCTCCCGCCAGCCTTCTCCCTCCAGGGCCGGTGGCGGCTCGCCGAACAGCAGCTGGCGCAGGCGCTCTCGGCTCCAGGCCGGCTCTGCCGCCAGCGTGGTGAGCAGCGGGCCATGCAGGCTGCCGCCATGCCCCTGGGCCAGCTGGGCCCAGAGCAGGGAGGTCGCATCGCTGAAGCCCAGTAGCCAGCGGGGTGGTAGCGCCAGGGGGTGTTCCAGCAGCCGGGCCGACCCCCAGCCGCCTCGCACACAGGCGACTAGGGCTGCCCCATCGCGGTCGGCCCCGAGCAAGTCGCCCCGGCGCTGGTCATCCCGTCCTGCCAGGTAGCCCCAGCTGCGGCCGTGGATCGGCCTGCTGTCCAGCTCCAACCCCCAGCTCTCCAGCACCGCCTGTCCGGCCCGCAGGCGCTCCAGGGCGGCGGGGTCGTCAAGGGCGGAACTAGCGGCGGCCAGCCGCACCCGGTCACCGGGCTGTAGCGGCTGGGGCCAGGCGAGTGGGCTGCTCATGGCCAGCGGCCCACAATCAGGGCTAGCAGCAGCAGCCCGCCCAGTTGCACCTGGCGGCTGAAATGGCGGCCGTAGATCCCGGCCGGTGCATCACCCGTTCGCTCCAGCTGTCGCAGGATCCAGCCCTGGCGCACCATGGCGGCCGCCGCCACCAGCCCCAGCAGCCAGCCCAGCGGCTGCAGGCCGCGCAGGCCGGCGGCCAGGGCCAGGCAGGTGGCCG
>JBIKUY010000317.1:0-3141 GCA_044347355.1 Prochlorococcaceae cyanobacterium
CATGGTGGAGATGGCCGAAACCGCCAACATCCTTCACCACGCCACGCCGCGCTCGCTGGTGCTGCTCGATGAGATCGGCCGCGGCACCGCCACCTTCGACGGCCTCTCGATCGCCTGGGCCGTGGCCGAGCACCTGGCCACCCCGCCCGAGCGCGGCGGCCTCGGCGCCCGCAGCATCTTCGCCACCCACTACCACGAGCTCAACGCCCTGGCCGAGCAGCTCCCCAACGTGGCCAACGCCCAGGTGCTGGTGGAGGAAACCGGCGACAGCCTGCGCTTCCTGCACCGGGTGGTGAGCGGCGGCGCCAGCCGCAGCTACGGCATCGAGGCCGCCCGCCTGGCCGGCGTTCCCGCCCCCGTGCTGCAACGCGCCCGCCAGGTGCTGGCCCGCATCGAGGCCAACAGCCAGATCCGGCTGGAGCCCGCCTCGCCGGCTCAGGCGGACGGGGCGCTCGCCGCCTGAAGCCAGGCGGCCCGCAGCAGGGCGTTGCAGGCGGCGGCCACCAGTCCGGCTCCGCCTTTGGAACCCTCGAGTCCCACATGGGTCAGGCCACTGGCAGCCAGGTGGCGCTTGCTCTCCGCCACCCCCACGAACCCCACCGGCATGCCGATCACCAGGGCCGGCGTCTGGACGGATGCAACCCCAGCCGCTCCGTTGTTCACCTGCTCCAGTAACCGCTCCAGGGCCGTGGGCGCGCTGCCGATCAGCACCACCGGCGCCAAGCCATCCCCCCCACTGGCCTGCCCAACCTCCGCCAGAGCCAGCGCCATGCCCGCCGCAGCGCGGGTCGAGCCGGCCGGCGCCAGGGCGGGAGCCCAACCCAGCACACTCCACACCCGATTGCCGAAGGTGCGCCGCGCCATCGGCGCCACGGCCGCCGCCGCCATCGCCGTGTCCGTGAGAATCGGCGCCCCGGCCGCCAGGGCCGCCAGACCGGCCTCGCAGGCCCCGGGCGAAAAGCACACCGCGCCGGCCAGTTGAGGATCGCCGCTGCTGTGGATCAGGCGCAACACCACATCCTGCTGCAGCGGAGTGAGCGACATCAGGGCTGCCTCCATGCCCGGCATCGCCCGGATGATCCGCAGGCTCTCGCGGAAAATCGGGTGATCAAAGTCAGCCCCCGCTGCGGGCATGGACCATCCTCAGTCGCCGAACCACCCTGACGCACTCTGAGCTACCGCAAGCCGACCTTCAGCAGGTCCGTCCTGCCATCCCGCGCGAAGCGGAGCTCCTACCAGCGCCATCCCCGAGCCCGCTGGCCCAACCAACACAAACGCCCCGACCAAACCGGCAGCCCTTCAGAACGGAGCCTTCAACAGGCTGTACAACCCATACAGCTCGTAGAGCCGTACGGCATCCAGGAGACGTGTGAACGCCCCCCAACGCGGCTCAGCCCGCGGCCCCGGCAAACGCTGTGTGCATCCAGCGGCACTACACCCCAATGGCTGCCCTGGTAGAGCTGGCCGGGCAGACACCCAACGATCCTCGGCTGCGGCTGCGGCAGGTGCAGAGCCTGATGGGCCTGCAGGGCAGCACCAGCCTTCGTGCAGCCGGTGCAACACCTGCCCCAGCCGGCCGGCTTCAACCCCCGCTCGCTGGGCCAGGGCTTCCGAGGCGCCCTGGATGGCACGGCACTGGTGGCCTTTGTGGCAGACACCGAGGGCTCAGGCAAGCACCGCAATCCAGGGCTCAGACTGGCCGGCACTCCGTGCTCAGCGCCCTGCGGATCTGAGCAGCCGGCAGCCCTCCAGGCCGAGCCCCGTCGACCCCATGCCGATCCACCTGCTCTGGGGCGACGACGAGGCGGCCCGCACCCGCGCTGTCGAAGCGCTGGTGCAAACCCAGCTCGATCCCGCCTGGGCCAGCCTCAACCTCAGTCGTCTCGATGGCCACGACGCCAGCCAGGCGGCCCAGGCCCTGGAGGAGGCCCGCACCCCGCCCTTCGGCGGCGGCAGCCGGTTGGTGGTGCTGCAGCGCAGCCCGTTCTGCAGCCAGTGCCCGGCCGAACTCGCCGAGGGCTTCGAGGCCGCCCTGGCCCAGGTGGCCGACGGCTGCCACCTGCTTCTGATCAGCACCGGCAAGCCCGATGCCCGTCTGCGCACCACCAAAGCTGTGCAGAAGCTGGTGAAGGCCGGCCTGGCCAGCGAGCAGAGCTTCGCCCTGCCGCCGATCTGGGATGGGGCTGGTCAGGTGGAGCTGGTGGCCCGCACCGCCCGGGAGCTGGGGCTACAACTAGAGCCCGCCGCTGCCGAGGCCCTGGCCGAGGCGATCGGCAGCGACAGCGCCCGGCTAGCCAGCGAACTGGAGAAGCTGAGCCTCTACGCGGCGACTGCTCCCGGAAGCAGCCAAGGGGATGGCGGCCCGATCACCCTGGCCGCTGTGCAGGCCCTGGTGGGAGGCCAGAGCACCAGCGCCCTGGCGGTGGGGGATGCCCTGCTCGCCAGCCGTCCCGCCGACGCCATTGCCCTGGTGGATGCCCTGCTAGCCGCCAACGAGCCGGCCCTGCGCATCGTGGCGTCGCTCACCAGCCAGATCCGCGGCTGGCTGTGGGTAGCCCTGCTCGACCTGAAAGGCGAAAGCGACGTGGGTGTGATCGCCAGAGCCGCCGGCATCGGCAACCCCAAGCGCATCTACGTGATGCGCAAACAGATCCGCGGCAAACGGCCCGCCCTGTTCCTGCGCCTCCTGGGCCAGCTGCTGGAGGTGGAGGCCGCCCTCAAGCGCGGCCAGGAACCCGGCGATGCCTTCCGTGACGGCTTCCTGCTCACGGCCCCTGGCGGCGGATAATCAACAGCTCCGATCTGCCCGTCGCCACCCGCCCCGCCATGGCCCTGCTGGTTCAGAAGTTCGGCGGCACCTCGGTGGCCGATGTGGAGCGCATCCAGGCGGTGGCCCGGCGGATCGCCCGCAGCCGAGAGGAGGGCCACGACCTGGTGATCGTGGTGTCGGCGATGGGCCATACCACCGATGAGCTCACCGGCCTAGCCCGGGCGATCACCAGCAATCCACCCCAGCGGGAGATGGACATGCTGCTGGCCACTGGCGAGCAGGTGTCGATCGCCCTGCTGTCGATGGCCCTGCATGCCCTGGGGGTACCGGCCACCTCGATGACCGGTACCCAGGCCGGAATCGTGACTGAA
>JBIKUY010000318.1:0-3139 GCA_044347355.1 Prochlorococcaceae cyanobacterium
GAAGGAATTGAAGAACTGCCCCCAGCCCATACCTCCTGACTGAAAGTTAGCATCACCTGAATAGAGTCGAAATTATATTTTGTTCAGCCAACAAAACACCATACACTCAAGAACGCTAATCGTTTCAGAATAGAATCCGGCTTCACTGCCCACTCGGAAAACAAGAGCGTCCTCAAAAGATAGGTTTTCTTGAATATAGGCACTGCGCAGCTCTCTAAATTCATGCGCACTTAGCCTGCGTGAATGGATAGAAAGAAGAGAGTTTATCATTGCTCACCATGCATGCCGGCAGACACTGGCGGGACAGCGACCAGCGAGGAAGTTGCCACCAACAGACCAAAAGCGAAAGCCAGAAGCCAACGAATGTCCAGGCTAAATCTCAATGGAGAGATGCAAGCAATGGGGCAAAGGCAACAGGAGCGACATCGTGGACCCAGGCACCACAACGGATGCGATGAGCTGGAGAATGCCGCTCTGAAGACTTTGCCGAGACCCACTCGAAAACCATAAAGAATGAGGCTGGGAACAGCAGATCACCAGTCCATTAGAGCTTCGAATTTTAGCCATAAGCGCCAACCCTGCCACCAGGTTTCAAGAATTTTTGCCTACATGTACGTTTATGTCAACCAGGCCTGGAAGGCAACAGCATGAAAGGGATGCACCATCCAGTTGAGGGGGTTCAATCCATTGCACTGCAACGGATTAGAAGCATTCAGCGTTCTTGCGACAGGTGGCGATGAGGCGACATAACCCAGCAATTGGCTCCATGGGTGAACAAACCATGGCAACGAAGAACCAGCTCGTGATGCAGCTGGACAGCAATCTCACCCCCTTTGCTGCGGATATGCTGCGGAACTCCATCGCCTCTCCACAGCCTGCTTCAAGCGAAATCCGCCAAGTTGAGCACCCTGGGATTGCAATCCCAGGATGAGCGTCGTTGTTCAGACTATTCCTACCGATCACCTGGCCGGCCAGGCCATGGCACGATGTGCCGAGCTGGCGTTTGGATCTGAATGCCATTGATCAACGTGCGCACCTCGTTGCCCGCAGTCGACGACGCCACAGCCCTGCTGCAGGAACTCTCCGCAGCGCTGGCCGAACAGAGTGGCAAGCCCGAGTCGTACGTGATGACCCTGTTGCAAACCGCCGTGCCGATGACCTTTGGCGGAAGCAGCGATCCCTGCGCCTACGTGGAGATCAAGTCGATCGGGTCACTGCAACCCTCAGCCATGACCGCCGCCTTCTGCCAGCTGATCAACGCTCGCACCGGCATCCCCGCCGACCGGATCTACGTGGCCTTCGAGGATGTGAAGGCCAGCAGCTGGGGCTGGAATGGCCGCACATTCGGCTGAGGGTCAGCCTCAGGCCAAGGGCGCCCATCCGAAACCGCGAATAGTTTAAGGCCAATCTGCAACGACGAGTGGTCTCCTGCGATACGTCAACACGCAGGAAGGGTTCGTAAAATTTCTTCAGATTTCACCGTCCTCCCATGACCGAATCCACCTCCACCTCTTCCCGCTTCGGTTTCGTGGCTTTCGCCGAAACCTGGAACGGTCGTCTGGCCATGCTCGGCTTCGTGATCGGCCTCGGCACCGAACTGCTCACCGGCCAGGGCATCCTTGGCCAGCTCGGCCTGGGCTGATGGACCAGACCGGAACGCTGATCTTTCTGTTGGCTCCGGTCGAAGCCTTGCACGCCGATCAGCTCCCCAGCTCCGAGCTTCAGGCGGTGCAACGTCAGGGCGTATCGAACGCCTTCGCACTGCGCATCGTGGTAACCACGGATCTGGGGGGCCAGTTGAACCGGGTGTGCGACGCCATCACGCCCCGCTTTGAGCCTGAGGGGCTCTGGCTGGGCGCGTATCAGCCATGCCCAAACCGGCCGCAGTACTGGCAGCAACTCGATCGCTTCCCTCTCAGCGAGGCCAGCAACGACACCTGCTGGTTCTATCCCACCCACGACGGCCACTACCTCAGCTGGCAGCGCGACCTACGCGTAACCTTGGGCCCGGGCCAAATCGCAGACCCACTCCACGATCAACACGGCAGTTACAGCCGGGAACACATTGCCCTGCTCTGGAGCCTGCTCGCCGACGACACCAGCCTCACCTGCGTGGGCATCACCTACGCGGGCCGTCGCATCGATTGGCCCCTCCAACAGCACCACTGGGCGAACTCGGCGTGCTGGAGCGAGTTCTCCGTGGACAGCAAACGAGAGCAGCCCCTCGTCGTACACACCAGCCGGGTTGTGCATGCAAACGATGAGGGCGCGGAGAGGGCATGCCGTCGCTGAACAGAGCCATTCGCGGTGCTTGCCCCATGTTTAGCCAACAGCGGAACGCCTGAGCAACGACAAAGCCGCGGGACAGCCAAGGCCCGCTCATCACTCCGCGTCGGTATCGCCGGCAGGACCGAGCTTGATCTGCTTGCGGCCCAGCTTGATCTCGAACTCATCCCTGGGTGGAAGATCGAGCATGGCCGTGTAGGCCTAGCCCACCAGCAAGTTGCCGGCACCCTTACCCCGAGCTGCGGTGTCAGTTTCGAGACTGACACCTTTGGCATCAAGCAAGGTTTCGTAGAAGGCAGTGAAGTTCAGCAGCTCGGCACCATCCTTACTTGGTGCTCGCAGAACCACGGTAGCGCACCAATGGAGACCCAAAAGCATCCTTAAGCCCTATGGCTTAGGTCTACAGACTAGATCCGGCAAGCACTATCCTGTGTTCAGTCTGATCGCAGTCATAGGCAGTAAAGCCATATTTTGTTTGTGCTTCCAGCGTAGAGAAACCCTGGTCACCAGACCAGTAGTACGGCCTATAGCGATCGCCTACTAAAGCAGATCATCAGATGTGGCAACCAGTTCCGCCAGATCATGGGAACAGGATTGGCGTAACGCAAAGACTCTGGACGTTGGTAACGCAAGACCCCCACCAACACGAAGCGCCGCCGGTAACCCAGCCACGTCGCCCAGGGTGTTCCACTGGCCCGCCTACGCTTGCGTGGCAACTGAATCGAGCCCGGTCTGTAACTGCGGGGATGGGCCAAGGCGGCCATCTGCTGGGGATCGCTTCCGGAGATCAGATCGGTTCAGCCTACGGAGCAGCGAACCAACTGCACATCCAAGTAAGGCCATCGTCGTGGAG
>JBIKUY010000319.1:0-3127 GCA_044347355.1 Prochlorococcaceae cyanobacterium
CCGAGGAGGAGGAGGACGCAGAAGCCGGTGCTCACCCTGATGCCGAAGCTCAGTCCACAATCCCTGCGGATGCCTTGGCCGATGGAGGGCCGGAGGCTGCGGGATCGCTGGAGGGCCCTGCGGGCAGCTGATCGCGATGCCCGCCGATCTCTGGATCGCTAACACGGTGAGTGATCTGATCCAGGGTGATGTGCGTGAGCACCTGCCCCTGGAGCGCATCCCCCTCAAGGGGGACGTTCTGGGGCTGGGCACAACCACCAGCCTCGACAACGGTGAACTCACCTTTCTGCAGTTGGAGGGCGCCGACACCACCATTTGGAAGTGTGAGGCCAGCAACGGCGGGATCCGGGCTTTGCGCCCTGGCGATGGCAGCGGTCATTTCCCCTATGTGTGCTTCAGCGGCGATGCCACGGCGCTGCGCACCCCCGTGGATCTCGCGGCCCTCGGGAACACCACCGGCCGGCCTCTGCAGGAGCTGGTGGCTGAGGCGATCGAGCGGCTGGGTCGGGATGGCTCCCTGCCTCCGGCCCCGATCTACGGCCTGCGGCTGTTGGCCCGTTGGCAGGGGCTGGTGATCACCGTGGCTTCCAAGCTGTGCATGGGCCAGCAGCGCCGGAACACGGCGATCGCTCGCAGTGCCGCCAGCAAGGCCACGGCTGGCCAGAGCATCTATCAGCTGCTGCAGCACTACCGGCTGGCCCCGCACGATCCCGGCGATCCTGCCGATCCGATTCGCTACCTGGGCGCTTCGCTGCAGTGGGAGTGCTGCGGCTTCTACGACACCGACCCCGAGCAGGGGCGGGTGACGGTGCCCCAGCCCGGAGCCCACCTGCACCTGCATGGCTGCAGCACCGACCTGCGCTACGGCGGCCACCTGCATCACCAACATCCCGAGACGCGTCGGGCGCAGCTGCAGCGGCTGGTGCTCTACCCGCTGCAGCGGATCCACAGCCTGGCCAGCGATCTGGGGGTGGACCAGTTGCGCTATGGCGAGGGCGCGGTGCAGTTCCGGGTGGTGAACCGCGGCGCCCTCGATGTGAGCGATGTGGGCGTAGCGCTGGTGATCGACGACCGCTACAGCAGCCACCGCTACCTGCGCCTGCCCTGGCTGGCGGCCGGGGGGGCGGAGTGCTTCACGGTGCCGCTGGCCTTGTCGCCTGGGCGACACCGGCTGGAGGTGATCGCTGATCCCGAGCGGGAGATTCTGGAGCGGCCGGAGCTGCAGGCCAACAACCGCCAGCTGCTGGAGGTGGCGGCGTGAGTGCGGCCGCGCCCTGGGATGGGCTGGTGCTGGGCGGCGGCCCGGCGGCCCTGGCGATCGCGGCGGCCCTCGCCGAGGAAGGGCTGCGGGTGGCCCTGCTGGCCCCCCACGATCCCCGCGCCCCCTGGCCCAACACCTATGGCGTCTGGGGGGATGAGGTGGACGCCCTCGGCCTCGGCCACCTGCTGGAGCATCGCTGGAGCCATACGGTGAGCTACTTCGGCGCCGGTCTGGCCGATGCGCCCACCCCCCACGGCCGCGACTATGGCCTGTTCAGCCGCGAGGCGCTGCAAGGCCACTGGCTGGAGGCCTGCGAGCGCGGCGGCGTGGCGATCCTGCTGGGCCAGGCCAGCGGTTTCGAGCTGGAGGCAGGTGTTGACCGTGACGGCTGCCCACGCACCCTGCTTCACGGCGCCGATGGCAGCAGCCAGCGCACCAGGCTGCTGGTGGATGCCACCGGCCACCAGCCTGTGTTCGTGCAACGGCCGGATGAGGGGCCGGTGGCCGGCCAGGCGGCCTACGGAATCGTGGGGCGCTTCTCGGCGCCGCCAGTGGAGCCTCGGCAGTTCGTGCTGATGGACTACCGAAGCGACCATCTCAGCCCCGAGGAGCGACTGGAGCCGCCCACCTTCCTTTATGCGATGGATCTGGGCGAGGGGCGCTTCTTCGTTGAGGAGACGTCCCTGGCTCTGGCGCCGCCGGTGCCCTTTGCCACTTTGCGGGAGCGCCTGCAACGCCGCCTGGCCCACCGGAGCGTGCGGGTGGAGCAGGTGGAGCACGAGGAGTTCTGCCTGTTTCCGATGAACCTGCCGCTGCCGGATCTGAGCCAGCCAGTGCTGGGCTTCGGTGGGGCGGCCTCGATGGTGCACCCGGCTTCGGGCTACATGGTGGGTTCGCTGCTGCGTCGGGCGCCGGGGGTGGCCGCGGCGGTGGCGGCGCTGCTGCGCAGCGATCCCCAGGCTGGCTCGGCCCAGCTGGCGCGGGCGGGCTGGCAGGCCCTCTGGCCCCTGGAGCTGCGCCGCAAGCACGCCTTGTATCAGTTCGGGCTGGAGAAGCTGATGCGCTTTTCGGAACCCCAGCTGCGGGGCCACTTCGCCACCTTCTTTTCCCTGCCCGAGGCCCAGTGGTATGGCTTTCTGGCCAACACCGCCAGCGTGCCGGAGTTGCTGGCGGCGATGTTGCGGCTGTTCGCCACGGCACCCTGGAGCGTGAAGGCCGGGCTGATGGGCATGCAGGGCCGGGAGCTGGCCCTGGCGCTGCGGCTGCTCAGGCCGGTGGGGTAACGCCGGGCATGCTCACCCAATCGGCGGCGTTGAGGCGTGGGAAGAGGCCGTCCTCGTGCTGGAGGGCCTGCAGCCACGGTGCCGGTGGTGGCGTGTTGGTTTCGATGGCGTCGATCAGGCGCCAGAAGCGGTCGAGGTGGCGCTCGATCCGCTCCTTGGCCAGCTCGGTGGTGGTGCCGGCGCGCAGGATGAAACTCCAGTCGGAGCTCTGGGCCAAGAGCAGCTCCCGGCCGGCCTGGGTGAGCAGATCCCTCTGGCCGGGGTTGGCCACGCCGCGGTTCACCCGCCGCACCATCGCCCGGGCCGCCCGCTGCCACTCGGGAATCACCCAGGCGTTGCTGTCGTTGAGCCAGTAGTCGTGGTAGCCGCCCTGGCCCCAGCTGCTGGGGGAGGGGCAACACACCTGCAGGTTGGGGCGCTGCTGCAGCGCTTCGCGCAGGGTGACCAGGCGCACACCGGCGGCCCGGGCCTGGCGGAACAGGGTGGCAAGGAACTGGGGCCCTTCAAACCACCAGTGGCCGAAGAGTTCGGCGTCGAAAGGGGCCACCAGCAGCGGGTGCTGTTCCATGCTGCCGGCCAGCTG
>JBIKUY010000322.1:0-3113 GCA_044347355.1 Prochlorococcaceae cyanobacterium
ACCAGCGGCCGGCCATCGCCAGGTCGTGGCTAATCAGCAGCAGGGCGCTGCCCGCTTCCCGGCAGAGATCGGTGAGTTCCCCCATCACCTGGCCCGCCACCGCCACATCCAGGCTGGTGGTGGGCTCGTCGGCGATCACCAGGGGAGGCCGCAGGGCCATGGCCAGGGCGATCGCCAGCCGCTGGCGCATGCCGCCGCTGAATTCATGGGGGTAGCTGCCGTAGCGCTGCGGGTCGATGCCCACCCGTTCCAGCAGCTCTTCAGCCCGCTGCCGCACCTGCTGGCGCTGCCAGCTCGGTCGGTGGGCGGCCAGGGTGTCGGCCAGGTGGGTGCCGATCGTGAGCAGTGGATTGAGGCGAGTCATCGGGTCCTGGAACACCAGGCCCACCGCCTCTCCCCGCAACCGACGCAGCTCGCTCCGCGACAGCTGCCGGGGATCCTGGCCACTGAGAAGCACGGTGCCGTCGCAACGGCTTCCGGGGGGCAGCAGCTGCAGCACAGCCCTGGCCACCGTGCTCTTGCCGCAGCCGGATGGTCCCACCAGGGCCAGGGTCTCGCCGGCGTTCAGCTCCAGATCCAGGCCGTCGAGGGTGAAGCGCTCCGCCTGGGGATAGCGCACGCTGAGGCCGGTAAGGCGGAGGACGGGCTGGGTCATGGCCCCTAGCTTGGGTGCGAGGACGCAGATTTGCTGCCAATGGTGGCAGCGGCTGCATACGATGAGGAGACTCCGCAGGGTCGCATGCTCCGGGCGGTCACCGATCTCGATCCGTCTCCGCAGGCCCTGAGGGCCGCGGAGACCTCACCGACCCCGGGAGCGGTTTCGCTGGCCCACGATCCTCCGGCCGGAGCCTCTCCAGCGGCCAATCTCCCCCGACCTCCCATCCAGGCTCCCGCCGATTACGGCGTGCCACTGCCGGAATGGTTGCAGCGCTGTGTCGAGCATGTTCCCCCCGGGGCAGGAGAGAGCTGCCCCACCGATGCCGAGGCCCTGCTGGCCTCGGCTTTTGATTTCGCCTTCCAGCTCCATCAGGGCCAGTTCCGCGCCAGCGGCGAGCCCTACATCATTCATCCGATTGCCGTTGCTGATCTTCTACGCGATATCGGCGCCAGCGCTGGCGTGATCGCCGCCGGCTTCCTCCACGACGTGGTGGAGGATACCGACGTCACCCCGGTGGAGATCGAGGGCCACTTCGGCGCTGAGGTGCGGGCCCTGGTGGAGGGCGTGACCAAGCTTGGCGGCATCCACTTCACCAACAAAACCGAGGCCCAAGCCGAAAACCTGCGCCGCATGTTCCTGGCGATGGCCAGCGACATCCGCGTAGTGCTGGTGAAGCTGGCCGACCGGCTGCACAACATGCGCACCTTGGGGGCGCTTAAGCCGGAGAAGCAGCTGCGCATCGCCCGGGAAACCCGCGAGATCTATGCCCCCCTGGCCAATCGGCTGGGCATCGGCCGCTTCAAGTGGGAACTGGAGGATCTGGCCTTCAAGATCCTCGAGCCCGAGGCCTACCGCGAGGTGCAGCAGGAGGTGGCCACCAAGCGCAGCGAACGCGAGGAGCGGCTTGCGGTGACGGTGCAGCTGCTGCGTGACCGTCTGGCGGCGGTGGGCCTGGACGCGTGCGATGTGAGCGGCCGGCCCAAGCACCTCTATGGCATCTGGAGCAAGATGGAACGTCAGCAGAAGGCGTTCCACGAGATCTACGACGTGGCGGCCCTGCGCATCATCTGCCCCAACCTGGAGAGTTGCTACCGGGCCCTGGCGGTGGTGCATGACACCTTTCGGCCGATTCCCGGCCGTTTCAAGGACTACATCGGCCTGCCCAAGCCCAACGGCTACCAGTCGCTGCATACCGCCGTGATCGGCCGCCACCGGCCGATCGAGGTGCAGATCCGCACCGCCGACATGCACCAGGTGGCCGAATACGGCATCGCTGCCCACTGGAAGTACAAGGAAGGCGGTTCGCCAGCTGCGGCCGACGCCGAGGCTGAGCGCTTCAACTGGTTACGCCAACTGGTGGATTGGCAGCGTGATGGCGTTGGCGACGACAGCGGAGATTTCCTGCGTTCGATCAAGGAAGACCTCTTCGATGAAGAGGTGTTCGTGTTTACGCCCAAGGGGGATGTGGTGGGCCTGCGCAAGGGCTCCACAGCCGTGGATTTTGCCTATCGCATCCATTCCGAGGTGGGAAATCACTGCCAGGGTGTGCGCATCAACGACCGCCTCTCACCTCTGGCCACGCCGCTGCAGAACGGTGACTTCGTGCAGGTAATCACCGGCAAGAACGCCCATCCCAGCCTCGACTGGCTCAATTTCGTGGCCACCCCCACGGCCCGCAACCGCATCCGCCAGTGGTACAAGAAGAGCCACCGCGAAGAGAACATCCAGCGCGGTAGCGACCTGCTGGAGCGGGAGCTTGGACGCGACGGTTTTGATGCCCTGCTCAACGGCGAGGCGATGGCCAAGGTGGCCCGCCGCTGCAACCTGGTGAGCACCGACGACCTGCTGGCCTCCCTGGGCTTCGGCGGGGTGACGCTGCATCAGGTGCTGAACCGGCTCCGGGAGGAGCTGCGTTTGGCCAGTGCTGCGGCCGTGCCGGAGCTGAGCAACGAGCAGCTGGCCCGCACCGTGGCGGCCCAGGCGGGGCCGACCACCCAGCACGGCGGCGACAGTCCGATCCTGGGATTGGAAGGCCTCGATTACCGCCTGGGCGGATGCTGCAGTCCCCTCCCCGGCGAATCGATCCTGGGGGCTGTGGCCCTCGGCAACCATGGCATCACCATCCATCGCCAGGACTGCTCAAACCTCGCCCAGATGCCGGTGGAGCGGCGCCTGCCGGTGCGCTGGAATCCGGCAGCGATCACCCTGCGGCGCTACCCGGTGCAGCTGCGCATCGAGGTGCTCGATCGGGTAGGCGTGCTGAAGGACATTCTCACCCGCCTTTCTGACCACCGCATCAACGTGAGTGATGCTCGGGTGCGCACCAATCCCGGCAAGCCGGCCCGGATCGATCTGCGCGTGGAGCTGGAGAGCGCCAGCCAGCTGGCGGGCACGCTCAACCAGATCCGTTCGATGGCCGACGTGCTGGACATCGCCCGCACCGGCATCGGTTGAG
>JBIKUY010000324.1:0-3106 GCA_044347355.1 Prochlorococcaceae cyanobacterium
GAGCAGCGGTTCGGCCTGCAGCCAGGGCTCACCTTCCCATGTACTGACCGCCCTGGGGCGTAGCCGGGCTGAGGCGGCGGCATCGATTCGCTTCGGGCTGGGGGCCAGCACCACTCCCGACGAGATTGAATTGGCGATCGCCGTGGTGGGCCAGGCGGTGCAGGAGCTGCGGGGCTGACAGGGGCTGCTGAGGTAACACCGCTGACGCCTGCGCTGACATTGACGGAGACCACCGCTACGGTCCGCCCAGGCCGCAGGACTGCGCACGTGATGGCATCCACCCCATCAGGCCCAAGGCGCCTGCAGATCGATCAGGCCGTGCGGGACGGCTGGGCCGCCTTCTGCCGCGCCCCCTGGCCCTTCGTGTTGTTCACCTTGATCAGCGGCGGCCTGGCCCTGGCCTTCCAGGCCCTGGCCAATCTCGATGCCCTCCCCGAGGCCAACCGGCCGGCAACCGGGCTGATTGTGGTTGCCACGCTGGTGGGAACGGTGGGGAATCTGCTGGTAACCCTCTGGGGCACGGTGGGCATGATCCGCGGCGCCTGGGCGGCCCTGGCGGACGGCCGTCCCACCCTGGGCGCTTTCTGCCGCTGGGATGGCGGCGCGGCCGGCCGACTGCTGCTGCGCCAGCTGCTGTTCGCCCTGCTGATCTTCGCCATCCTGCTGCCGGCGGCCCTGCTGATGTTTGGTTTCAGCCAGCTGCAACCGGTGCTGGCGGCGCTGCCGGCGCTGGTGGCCCTGATCGTTCTTTTTTATTTGGCCGTAGGCCAGACCTTTCTGCCCTGGATTGCCCTGCTGGGGGGTCAGGGGCCGATGGCCACCCTGCAACGGGGACGTCAGGTGGTGGATCAGCAGTGGTGGATGGTGCTGCTGCTGGTGATCGTGCAGAGCGCCATCGTGCTGGCCGGGGCCCTGCTCTGCGGCGTGGGCCTACTGGCGGCAGCCCCCGTGAGTGTATGCGTTGCCACCGCCGCCTACCGCCAGCTGTTCGGCAGCGACGACCGCACCGGCCTGCTGTCCCGCGAGCTCAACGGCTGAGCAGCAGAAAACCAAGAACCCCCACCACCGCCAGCAGCAGCTGGGCGAGCCGGCTCACAAGCATCCCGGTCACGACCGCCAGCCCCACCAGCAGCGAACGGCGCAGACGCAGCAGGCCCAAAGGCCCGAGGGAGGTGGGGGCGCTGACCAGTTCTCCCAGGCTCGCCCCCAGCAGCGGCCCCACCAGGGCACCGAGCAGGGGGCCGCCCACGGGCAAGGCCGGCAGCAGGCCCAGCAGGCCCACCAGCAGGCCGAGACCGGCGCCGATGTAGGCCCAGCGGGTGGCCTGCAGCCGGGCCGGACCCAGCACCAGGCCCAGGGCATCGGCCCCCCAGCCCAGGGCCAGCAGCAGGCAGGCCAGGGCAAACGCCGGCCAGCCCCCACTCCAGCCCACGGCCCACAGCCACAGACCCGCCCCCAGGGGCAACAGGGCCAGGCCCGGCAACACCGGCAACAGGGTGCCGGGGATGGCCAACAACTGGATCAGCAGCGCTCCCCACCAGAGGAGGTCGGTGCTGCTGGGGAGCTGGCTGAGGGGGCCGATCACGATGGATCCTCCAGCCGCCGCCGGGCCAAGCGCAACCGAGCACTGCGGCTGCGGGGATTGGCCTCCGCTTCGTCCGGGCTGGCCTGGATCGCCTTGCGGGTCACCCGCTGCAGCCGCTCGTCGTTGAGAAACGCGGTTTTCACCCGTCGGTCTTCCAAGGAGTGGAAGCTGATGATCGCCAGCAGGCCGCCCGGCACCAGCCAGTCGGGGGCGGCCGCCAAGAGCCGATCCAACACCACCAGCTCGTCATTCACGGCGATGCGCAGGGCCTGAAACGTGCGGGTGGCCGGATGGATGCGGCCCCGGCGCGCCTGGGGCGGGTAACAACCCGCCACCAGATAGGCCAGTTCGGCGGTGTCGCGCGGGTGGGCCGGGGCCCCCCAGGGCCCCTGCTCCTGGATCCGCCGGGCGATCCGCCGCGACAGCCGCTCCTCGCCGTAGGCGTAGATCAGGTCGGCCAGTTCGGCCTCCTCCAGCCGGTCGATCAGCTCACCGGCGGTCTCGCCCCGCTCGGGGTTCATGCGCATGTCGAGCGGGCCAGCCAGCCGGAAGCTGAACCCCCGCGCCGCCACATCCAGCTGGGGGCTGCTCACCCCCAGGTCGGCCAGTACGGCCACAGCCGGTTCAGCGGGGGTGTAATCGGCGAAGTTGGTGGCCACGATCGTGGCGCGACCAGCGAAGGGGGCGAGGCGCTCGGCGGCGGCGGCACGGGCGCTCGGGTCCTGGTCCAGCCCCACCACGCCCAGGCCGGGATGGGCCTGCAGCAACAGCGCACTGTGGCCGCCGCCGCCGAGGGTGCAGTCGATCAGCGTGCCGCCGCCACCGGGCCGCGCCGCCAGCAGCTCGCCCAGCTCCGCAAAGCCCGCCAGCAGCGGCTCAGCCAGCACGGGCACATGGTCGAAGGCGGGAGGGGCTGCCATGGCGCCATCCTGAACCGGGGCCCGCGCCGCTGAGGCAACGGCAGAACCAGGGAGGCCTTCGACCCTGGCTCCAGCGAAACGCATCCATAGGTGCTCTGGGCCCTGCTGGGCTGGCGCCGCTACGGACCTAGGCACCCCCAGCCGCCCCCACCCTGGGCGGCTGCATGCGGTACGGGCTGGCTCGGGCCCTCAAGGCCCCACTGCTGTTCAAGGGCGACGACTTCGCCGCCACGGACGTTGCGCGGGCCCTGCCTTCCTAAGATCTCGCCATCGCTTTGTTGCCCACGGCCCCATGACGCAGCTGGAGACGCGCACGGAGCCGATGGTGGTGAACTTCGGGCCCCACCACCCCTCGATGCACGGGGTGCTGCGGCTCGTGGTGACCCTCGACGGCGAGGACGTGGTGGACTGCGAGCCGGTGATCGGCTACCTGCACCGCGGCATGGAGAAGATCGCCGAGAACCGCACGAACGTGATGTTCGTGCCCTACGTGAGCCGCATGGACTACGCGGCCGGCATGTTCTACGAAGCGATCGTGGTGAACGCGCCAGAGCGCCTGGCCAATGTGCCGGTGCCGAAGCGGGCCAGCTACATCCGCGTG
>JBIKUY010000325.1:0-3105 GCA_044347355.1 Prochlorococcaceae cyanobacterium
AGACCTGGCTTCGCGATCCGGTGGGTGAGCAGCAGCCCTCCAACTTCACTCGCATCGTGTTCACCGCGGACGGCAAGGGCTTTGTGCTTGGTGAGCGGGGCTCCCTGCTGCGCTGGGTGGGCTGAGACCTCAGCCCACCAACTTCTGTAACCAACCCCGCGGCCTCCTCCCGGCTCGCCCGAGCCGCCCCCTAGGATCTGCGGGCTGAACGCTTGTCGCTATGGCTGCCGGCTCAACCGGGGAACGCCCGTTCTTCGAAATCATCACCAGCATTCGCTACTGGGTGATCCATGCGGTCACTCTGCCAGCGATTTTCCTGGCTGGCTTCCTGTTCGTGTCCACCGGCCTGGCCTATGACGCCTTTGGCACGCCTCGTCCGGACGACTACTTCCAGGCCAACGAAGCCAAGGCTCCTGTTGTGAGCCAGCGCTACGAGGGCAAGAGTCAGCTCGACCTGCGCCTGCAATAAGCCATGACCCAGTCCCCTGTCTCCACCACGCCGCGCAACTATCCGATCTTCACGGTGCGCTGGCTTTCGGTTCACGCCCTCGGCATCCCCACGGTGTTCTTCCTGGGAGCCTTGGCCGCCATGCAGTTCATTCGACGCTGAGTGCCATGGGTCTGCAACGCAATCCCAATCCCAACAACCTGCCGGTTGAACTGAATCGCACCAGCCTCTATCTGGGGCTGCTGCTGGTGTTTGTCACCGGCGTGCTGTTCACCAGTTACTTCTTCAACTGATCCGGAGCCTCCGATGAGCGGCAAGAAATCTTCCATGCCCGACGGTCGCATTCCCGACCGCCTCCCCGATGGTCGCCCCGCTGTGGCCTGGCGTTCCCGCTGGACCGAGGGTGTTCTGCCCCTCTGGTTGGTGGCCACCGCCGGCGGCATGGCCGTGATCTTCGTGGTGGGCCTGTTCTTCTACGGCGCATACACCGGCGTGGGTTCGGCCTGAATCCGCTCCATTGATTCACGACTAACGCTCCTGCCAAGATGCCCCGGATGCGCCCGAGTTCGCGTCCGGGGTTTTTGTTGTTCGCTCCTTTCCCCTTGCACGTGCCGGGTTGGTGAAGAAGCGCACCCTCCTCAACCACACCTGGTTGTCCTGGCTGGCGGGTGCCCTGCTGAATGCCTATGGCCAGCTGGTGTTGATCACCTCCACGATCCGCATCCGGCTTGATCCGGTTACGGACCAGCTGTTGCGGGAGCGCCAGCAGCCCGTGGTGTTTGCCCTTTGGCATTGCCATGTGTTCTTCATGCCGCTGCTGCGCCACCTGGCCAGGCGGCCGCTGGTGGTGCTGCTCAGCGCCCATCGGGATGCCCAGATCGTGGGGGTTGCGGCGCGCATGCGCGGGGTGGAGCTGGTGGCCGGCTCCTCCACTCGGGGTGGCGTGCGGGCCTATCTGCAGCTGTTGCAGCTGCTGCGCCAGGGCAGCAGCGTCTGCATCACCCCTGATGGCCCGCGCGGGCCTGCCCGCGAAGTGAAAACTGGCATCGTGCATCTGGCCCAGCGTTCCGGCTGCCTGCTGGTGCCGATGGGGCTGGCGGTGAGCCGCCAGCGGCGGTTGCGGTCGTGGGACCGCACCCTGCTGCCCCTGCCCTTCTGCCGGGTGGTGATCACCCTGGGGGAGCCGATTCCGGTGGAGTCCGGCACGGCCGCGGCCACGGCCGCGTCCCATCAGCTCGGCCAGGCCCTCGATGCCAGCAGTGCCTGGGCCGCCCGGCTGCTGGTTGCCCCCCACCGATGAGCTGATGGGCCACCGGGACACCGCTCAGCAGGATGCTTGGCTGCTTTTGGGGCTCTACCGGCTGGTGCTCAGCCTGGCCACCCCCCTGGTGCTGGTCCTGTTGCTCTGGCGTGTGCTCCAGGGCAAGGACGCCCTGGTGCGGCTACCCGAGCGGCTGGGCTGGCCCAGTCGTCGCCGGCCAGCAGGGGCCGTGGTGTGGCTGCATGCCGCCAGTGTGGGCGAACTGGCCAGCCTGCGGCCCCTGCTGCTGGCCCTGGGGGAGGAGGCTGCGGCGGCTGGCAGGCCCGAGCCGAGCCTCCTGGTCACCAGCGTGACCCGCACGGCTGCTGAGCTGGCGCCCAAGCTGCTGCCCGTCGGGGTGATCCACCAGATGGTGCCGGTGGATCACTGGCTGGCCTTCGCCCTGTTCCGCCGCCACTGGCGTCCCCAGCTGGGGCTGCTGGCCGAGGCCGAACTCTGGCCGGAGCTGATCCACGCCATGCCGGAGCCCCTGTTGATCAATGCCCGCGTCAGCGCCCGCTCCTATCAGCGCCATCGCCGTCTGGCCTGGTTCTCGCGCTGGCTCTATGGGGGCTGCAGCGGCTGCTTTGCCCAGTCGGCGGTGGACGCCGAGCGCCTGCGGCGGTTGGGGGCGCCGGCGGCGCTGGCCCTTGGTTCCACCAAGTGGGACGCGGCGGCTGCCGCCGTGGATGCCGACTGGCTGCAGCGGCTGCAGCGCTGCTGGGCTGGGCGCCGGGTGTTGCTGCTGGCCAGCAGCCACCCTGGCGAGGAGGACCTGCTGTTGGCGGAATGGAGCCAGTGGTGCCAGCGGCTGGCCCCGGAGCGCCTGGCGCTGCTGCTGGTGCCCCGTCACCCCGAGCGGGCGGCGACGGTGCTGGCGGCGGCCCGGCGTGCCGGCGCCGAGGCGCTGCTGGTGGCGGAGCTCCAGCCCAACGACGCGCCGGCGGTGGTGGTGGTGGATCGGCTGGGGCTGATGGGCAGCTGGATCGCCGCTGCCGAGCTGGTGATCATGGGCGGCAGCTTCCGCCTGGGCGGCCGTACCCTCGGCGGCCACAATCCCCTGGAGCCGGTGCGCGGCGGCCGGCCGGTGCTCTGTGGACCGGACATGGCCAACTTCAGCGATCTCAGCCAGCAGCTGGTACAGGCCGGCTGGCTGCGGCAGTTGGACGATGGCGCCGCCCTCTGGCCGGCGATCGCCCGCTGGCTGGCCCAGCCGCCGCAGCTGAAGCAGCTGCCCCCGATTCAGGGCCCCTCGCGCCAGATCGCCCAACTGGTGCTGCAGCGCCTGGACGCCCAAGGCGGAGGGCGCTGATGCCCCTGGCCACCCCCAGCTTTTGGTACGGCTCACGGGCCAGTT
>JBIKUY010000326.1:0-3091 GCA_044347355.1 Prochlorococcaceae cyanobacterium
AAGCCATGAACATCCAGCTCCACGACGCGACGCAAATGCTTGAATCACGCCGCTCCGATCTCTGCACCCGCACCTCACAGCAGGCAGCAATCCGGAATAAAGCCGGCGTGATCGAGCAGCGGGGAAGACTGCTGTAGCCGCAAGCCCTTAGCGGCTCGAAGCCCCGTACCACTGCCGATACCACTGCTCCATCTGGGCGATCTCCTCGCTCTGCACCTTCACCATGGAGACCTGCAGATCCCGCAGCTCGCTGTGCTGGGTGTGCCACTCAGCGTGGGAGGCCATCATCACGCCCATGCGGTGGTGGGACATCATCTGCTCGATGAAGGTACGGTCGAAATCGGGTGCACTCTTGAGCGCTGCCAGGCTGGTGTCCATCCCCAGCATTCCTCCACCCATCCCCATCTTGGGGCCCATTCCTCTACCTGGGCCCATGCCCATGCCAGTGCCACCACGGCCGCCACCAGACCAGGCAGGCACCTCGCTGCCAAACCACTGGCGATACCAACCGCGCATCTGGGCATTTTCGGCTGTCTGACTGGTTTTAATCTGCTGAGCCAGAGCCCTGATCTCAGGCCGCTTCGAGCGGGTGAGAGCCAGCTCGGCCATGGCGATGGCTCCATCGTGATGGGGAATCATCATCACGATGAAGTGCTGATCCGCGGATCGACTGCCCCCTTGCCTGCCCATGGGGGGAGCGCCTGCTCCGGCTGGCGCTGGCGTTGCAGCCATCACCCCGCCGCTCACCGTTACGGAAAGATGCAGCACACCTGCAGCGATGGCTGCAGCAAGGATCCAACGAGGCAATGCCAGCGATTCCATGGTGAAACATCATGCACAGTGGTGAAGCCAGCATGCACACATCCCGTCGCTTTCCCCTTGCTTGCGGCATCAATGCTGTTGAAGAAGGCATTCGTGATCTGAGCGGTGTCGTCACGGTCACGCCACCCCTGGTTTCCAGCCCGGGTGCAGCTTTCAGAAGAGCACGAAGTTGCAAAGCTTGGGGGTGGCGCAGGAGATGCCCAGGAACCACTCGCGACGGGCACGCGTGGACAAGAAAAGCCCCCCACACTGCGCCGGGCGAGAGCCCGAAGCGCTTCTTGACGTCACTGTTGTCTGGCCCATGCCCTGGTCGAGCCGTTGCTGGCAGGTCTACGTCTACTACCGCTGCAGACAACCCAACAGCTCACGAAAGGCGTACTGCAGAGCGAGGCTGGAGTAGTGGCTTCTGGCCTCGAGTTCGCTGAGGCGCAGCGGCCGATCCAGGTTCACCAGCTCCGGCCTCAGCCGCTTGACCAACCTGGGGATCCCTGCAGTACAGATCCGCCGGCCACGCGATTGCTCACCCGTCCCCGTTGGCACGGTTGGTGCATCACAACAGATCAAGAGATCTTGCGTTGGCTGAACTGGCCCATGCGCACATTCTTTGTTCTCGCGTCACCATCCCTGCTCAACCATGGACAGTTGCGGAATTTCAGCCGGACAACCGGCCACAGCATCGATGGCGTGACCCTGGAGCTGATCGACCAGGCCCACCAGCAGGACAGAGATATTTGCACGATCCACTCCGATGGTTCGCGGGCTGGTTCCGTTGCAGGCAGGGTTCCGTGTTCTGCTGGTTCGGCTCAGCCGTCATCCGGGAACAGCTCCGGCCTGATCGGACGCCAAACGCCAGGCATCCGTTGACGCAGAAGCTGGGCTGGTCGATCGGGAGGGCTGACTCCTCCTGGAATTGGGCTGCCATGAAGCCCCTTCATGAAGACCTATTGCCGCCGGTAACGAGCGGTGTCGAATGCGCTGCGGCGATTGCCTTCCTCTAAAGGCAGAGCCATTGTGATAGCAACGGGATTCGGAGGCTCCACAGATGGAAGACACCCCCCCTGAGCACCACAGAGGAGCGCGCTGACGATCCGGCCCCTGCTCCAACACTCTCGACGGATCTCTGATGTTCCTGGCGTGGCTGTTGACCTTCAGCAGCCCTGACGCCGTCCACTGCATCGCCAACTTCATCGTCCACCTTATTTTTTCGTGCATCGCACAAGGTGCCCCGGACCCAAAGGAACGTCCCAATCGACACCTGGCCCCAGGTGCCAGCGCCAGCAGCTCCGCCCACAACTGAAAACCATCTGGTCTGTCGATCAGGCTAAAGACCAAGTGCAAACTCGCGCAGCTTCGCCCGCAACCCCTGGGGTCGGCACCATGGCTGAGCATGGCAAAGCCCGGGGCTCATGCTCCGGGCTTTGTTGTGTGTTGGTGGGCAGGGAGCTTGACGCAACCAGCCCCACCATCGAGGCTTGCGTTGAAGCACAGGCGCAGCGGTTGAGCCGGAATGCTTGGAGCGGCCATGTCAGCACGGGGTCGGTAAAGGAATTCTCATCCTCAAGACAACGGCAGTCGCTGGGTGGGAGGTCGTACACCTCCTCTCATGCAGTTTGGCGAGCCCGTGAGACGGTGCTTCACCTCAGGCACGATGGGAGCCCAAGCCAGGACGATTGAACGGAGCTTCACAGCCCTGTAAACAGCACGCGATGCATAGCGCGATAGCGGTGCCAACCGTTGCGCATCACAGCAAACAGGGTGACGCAGTACTCCATGGTTGCCAGTGCTATAAGCGGCAGACTCACTGCACTTGCCAACCCCAGAAAGCAGTCCATTCAATGGTGATGGACAGGCTGAAGCCATGCGCGAGCGCGTCGCCGGTCACGGCTTGCGCTGGGCTCCGCCCAGGCGTGCCGGGGGCATCACCACCAACGTCAGCCAGTGCCTATTGCAAGCCCCGTGTTCACGACGGGTAGGCAGGCAGGCCTGAGCAGGGAGCGCATTCGTGAATCGGCGATCTGCTCCTTCACCTGCTTGAACACCGTTTGCTGATAGTCGAGAAAATGCTCATTGAGCATCAGCAACCAGATGTATTCATCGAGGATCAGCGGGTAATTAATGAGAATGTTCGCGAGTTGCTGCCAGAACACTGCGCGGCTGGGGCGTTTGATTCCTTGCCTCCACATCAGGATGAGCACGCCACCCAGCCAGCCGGTGCTCTGCATCCAGGCCTGGAGAGATTGGCTGCGATTGGCAAAGCGGCGACGCCCTT
>JBIKUY010000375.1:0-2683 GCA_044347355.1 Prochlorococcaceae cyanobacterium
AGCCAGCCACGCAGCCGTAGCGTTCGATCAGGTTGGCGAGGGCCTGGTAGGCCCAGTCAGTGGGGCGAACGTCGGAGAACTGGTTGATGCTGGTGACCTGGTTCTGGGATTCCCAGGCGCGGAAGCGGTCAATGTCCTGCTGCTCCATGTAGGAGCTGATGGCGGCAGAACTGGACATGGTGGTGGCGTCCTGGGCGGAGGCGGCCAGGGGAGCCAGCAGGCCGGTGCCGGCCAGGGCCAGCAGCAGCTTGGACAACGTGGACATCAAACTCCTCACAACATGAGTTGTTCCACGCCAAAGGCGCGGTTGAGGGGAGTTCTATTCGCCGCAGTTGGTGCGCAGTTGCGTTTTGGTCACGACCAGGCGTAACAAAAGAAACACCCCCAGGTTTGCCTGCCTCGGGCAACCCTGGGGGCTGATGATGGGGAGTTGTTTATGGATTGAGTCCCTATGAATGGTTCTTATGAATGAATCCTATGAATGGTGTGTTCTCAGAGGTGGGGTTCAGCGTTGGGGGCGGCTACGGACGGGAACCAACACGGGCTGCATCAGCCCACCGCCGCCGTTGTCGTCATCGGAGTCGGTGGTGAGCCAGAACGCCAGGCCGAATGCGGCAAGCACCCCGATGAAGAGCAGGAGTTCGGCCATGGCTTTGCTTGAGCTCCGCTAACCGTAGCGGCAATCCTCTGCCGTGGTGTAACGGTTGCTTCTCAGGCCAGGGGGGCGACGGCCAAGGCCAGACCCGCCATGCTCAGAACGGCGGCCAGGGCCAGGGTCCAGCGGCTGTTGAGTCGGCGTAGCAGCGCGAAACTTCCGCCCACCACGGCGGACGAGGCCAGACCAGCACCCAGCCACCAGGTCATGGCGCTACTGGCCTCCTGGCCGTGGAGCATGGCGTGCACGGCTACGGCCACGGCCACCAGGCTTCCCACGAGGCCGAGCTGGGGGGAACGCTGACTGCGCTGCAACTGCAGCAGCAGCAACCCCAGGCTGGAGACGGCCAGAGCCGCCCATACCTCCGCCCCCGGCAGGTCGCCGCCGAAGGATCCCAGCACTGCCCCGACCAGGGCGCCGGCCAGGGCAAACAGCAGCACGCTGCCGCTCACATAAGCGGCCACACCGCCAACGCCCAGCAGCAGGAGCAGGTGATCCAGGCCCAGCAGGGGGTGGCTGGCACCGGCCAGCAGGCCCGCATCCGCCACGCCATGGGCCTGGGCTGGTACACCGGAGAGCAGGCTCAGACCGAGGCCGGCGGCTGCGGCCAGGGCGAGCTGGCGACCTGGCCTTGTGCGGGCAGAGGTGGGGTTGGTAAGGGGGGGCATGGGCTTGCCGGTCCGCGCCGGCGGTGAAGGGTTGGCGTGATGGGGCGAGCGTTCTGACTGAGACCGGCCCTTCCCCCGTCCAGGGATGGGGTGAGCGGAGCCGGCCATCACAGCTGCGGGACAGTGCCGGACTGGGGAGCGAAACTCCCGGCACCGGACTTTCCTCGTTATCTCTCCGGGCTGAATCCGGAGAACCCATTCCAGTATCGACGCGATCGGCCGGGCTGCACGGTTCAGGCGAAACCTTTGCCGGCGTTCTTGGCCACGCAGGCCTGTAGTTGTTGGCGCAGGCGATCGTGGTCGAGGTTGCGGCCGATCAGCACGATCTGGTTCTTGCGCTGGCCGTCCGGCCAGTCGGAATCGTCGATCGAGAAGCGCTTGCCGGCCAGGTGGAACACGTGGCGGCGTTCGCTTTCGTTGAACCAAAGGATCCCCTTCGCCCGGAACACCTCCTCCGGTAGCTGGTTGTCGAGGAAATTCTGGAACTTGCGCAGGGCAAAGGGCCCGTCGGAGGCAAAGGAGAGGGAGGTGAAGCCCTCAATGGCGGCGTGATCGGGATTGCTGGCGTGGCCGTGGCCGTGGCCGTGGCCGTGATGGTGGTGGTGGCCGTGGTCATGACCGCGATCCTCATGCTCGCAATGGCCGTGCTCGTGGTCGCATCCGCTGTGGTCATGGTCATGGTCATGGTCGGAATCTGGTTCCAGTTGCTCGGCCACCACCTTGTCGCTCTCGAACAGCCCCACGCTCAGCAGCAGGGGTAAGGGCACCTCGCCCTTCACCGAGCGCAGGATGCGGGCGTCAGTCTTGATCTCACGCAGACGATCTTCCAGGGCGTTGAGCCGCTCTTCGGCCACCAGGTCGCACTTGTTGAGCAGGAGCATGTCGCCGTACACGATCTGGGCCCGGGCCACCTCCCCGTCCAACAGTTCGTCGCTGAAGTTTTCCGCGTCCACCAGGGTGATGATCGAGTCGAGCCGGGTGGCCTCCCGTAGGTCGCTCCCCAGGAAGGTCATCGCCACGGGCAGGGGATCGGCCAGTCCAGTGGTCTCCACCACGAGATAGTCCACCGGATCGGGGCGGTCGAGGATCCGATACACGGCCTCCAGCAACTCGCCGTTGATCGAGCAGCAGATGCAACCGTTGCTCAGCTCCACCATGTCGTCGCCGGTGGCGATCACCAGCTCGTTGTCGATGCCGATCTCACCGAACTCATTCACCAGCACGGCAGTTTTCAGGCCCTGCTGGTTGGTGAGGATGTGGTTGAGCAGGGTGGTTTTTCCCGCGCCCAGGAAACCGGTGAGGATGGTGACGGGCAAGCCCTTTGGGGCTGCGGTGTTGGTCATGGGGTTGGTGGGAATCG